>NZ_DATJIY010000024.1:0-56272 GCF_035492835.1 Dinghuibacter sp. | reverse complement strand
CCGCGCCACGCGCGTCCGCCCATACGGGCATTGCCACGGTGGTCAAGTTTAGCCAGCGATTTGTCGATGGAACGTCTGTAGTCCTGACGGACGACCTGCATTACGACCCCGGCGTGGATGATTTCGTCGACTCCGCCGGTCAGGCGTATCACGGCCCCGACCCGTTTGTAGCCAAGCTCGCCGAAGCGCTGCACCGCATTGCCGCGGGCGGCCCGAAGGGACGCGCGCTGATCGACAGGCTGGAGAACGGCGGCCGGACGATCGAGATCGCCTACGGCAACCACAACGACGCCGACATGGACGACGGCGCCTATATCCACTGGAACCCGGACTGCACGGATAGCGCGCCGGACCAGGCCGGCGGCCGCGAACGTCCCGCGTATGTCGGGTTGGCGCATGAATTGGCGCACATCATCGATGTATGGAATGGGACCGTCAACCGGCGCACGTGGCGGATGCTCAACACCCAGCAGGGTGGGTTCATACGCGTCCCCTATGCGGAGCTCTACGCGACGCACGTCGAAAACCAGATCCGGGCCGAGAACGGCCTCCCGCTTCGCGTCTCCTACGCCGGCGCCATTGCCGGCCCCGAGGGCGTCGAGACGCGCGCCGACGGCGGGTCGCTCCTGATCCGCCCCGGTACCCGCGAGAGCCTCTACTTCACCTCGGACGGCAGTACGACGTACCACCAGCTGAAGCGGAGCCAGCCGGCGATGACCTATTGAGCGGCCCGCGCCATGAAGCCCACGCCCGCTACTGCGACCACTCCGTCGGCGTCCGATCCCACCGGTGCCCGCGCAGCTCCTCCAGCAGCGCCGCCGGCAACCCGCGCCCGTCGGCCGCCGCCATGTTGGCCTGGACGTTGCGGACCTTGCGCATCCCGGGGATGACGGTGTGGACCGATGGATGGGAGAGGATAAACCGCAACGCCATTTCCGGCATCGTCATGCCGGACGGGATCAACGGACGCAATGCATCGGCGTGCGCCACGCTGGAGCGCAGGTTCTCCGGGACAAAGTAGGTGCTGCGCCAGTCGGACGCGGGAAAGACCGTGTCGTTGCTAAAGGTCCCCGTGAGGGTCCCTTCATCGAAGGGTACGCGCGCGATCACCCCGATGTTCAGCGCCTCGCACAAAGGGAACAATTCATCCTCGGGCGCCTGGTCGAAAATATTGTAAATAACCTGTACCGTATCGATCAGCCCGGTGCGCAACGTGTCCAGCACGTTCGACGGCTCCCAGCGGTTCACGCTCACGCCCATCGCCCGGATTTTGCCCTCGCGCTTGAGGTCCCCGACCACGCGTTGCCAGCTCTCGTCAGCCGCCCAGGCGTCTTCCCAGACGTGGAACTGTTGGAGGTCGATGGTCTCGACGCCCAGGTTGCGCAGGCTCATTTCGGTATAGGCGCGGATGTGGTCCGGCGGGAAACAATCGGATAATAAATAACCCCGTTGTGACGGCCACTTGAAATTCTTGGGGGGGATTTTCGTAGCCACATACAAACGCTCCGATCCAAACCGACGGAGCAGACCGCCGAGGATCTGTTCCGAATGCCCGGACCCATATCCCCAGGCCGTGTCAAAAAAATTACATCCCAATGATACCGCGCAATCGAGCGCGCGGGAGGTTTCGTCGTCGTCATTGCCCGTCCATCCGGCCAGGCCCCACATGCCGTAACCCATTTCGCTGACGCGCCAACCGGTTCTTCCAAATGTTCTGAATTGCATAACATCGAAAATAGCAAATTTCCCCTAGCTTCGGCGGTCTATGGATAACCGGAGAGAATTTTTGAAAAAAGCGGTAGCCCTCGGTGGCGGTCTCGCCTTTTTGGAACCCTTGCAACGCGCGCTGGCCATCAATCCCGACAAAGGCTCCACCTACCTCGACGCGGAGCACGTCGTCTTTTTGATGCAGGAAAACAGGTCCTTCGACCACACCTTTGGCACGCTTCGCGGCGTGCGTGGATTTAATGACCCCCGCGCGATCACGCTCCCCAACGGCAACCCCATCTGGCTACAGACCAACCACGAAGGCCAGACCTTCCCGCCCTTCCGTCTCGACATCAAGGATACCAAGGCCACCTGGATGAGCTCCCTCCCGCACTCCTGGTCCAACCAGACCGACGCCCGCAACGAGGGTAAGATGGACCGCTGGCTGGACGTGAAGAAGGGCGAGTTCCCGCAGCTCCCGATGACCATGGGCTATTACAACCGCGAAGACATCCCCTTCTACTACGCGCTGGCAGACGCCTTCACGGTCTGCGACCAGAATTTCTGCTCGTCCCTCACGGGCACTACGCCCAACCGTTTGTATTTCTGGACGGGCGCCATAAGAGCCGACAAGAACGACCCCGCCCGTGTCTATAACGACCAGACCGATTATCCCTACGAAGCCGGGTGGACTACCTTCCCCGAACGCCTCGAAGCCGCGGGTATCTCTTGGAAGGTATACCAGAACGAAGTCAGCATCGACTCCGGGTTCACCGGCGAACAGGACCCCTGGCTGGCCAATTTTACCGACAACCCGCTGGAGTGGTTCACGCAATACCGCATCCGTTTTGCGGAGAGCCACCGGCGCCACAAACCCGACGCGGGGTACACCGATGCGGCGTGGGACGCCCTGACGCAGCACGAGAAAAACCTCCACGAGAAGGCCTTTACCACGAATAAAAACGACCCGCACTACCGCGAGCTGACATCGCTCACGTACACCGACGGTCAGACCCGGCGGACCGTGGAAGTGCCGAAGGGCGACACGCTCCACCAGTTCCGCAAGGACGTCGAAGAAGGCAAGCTCCCCGCGGTCTCCTGGCTCGTCGCCCCCGAGCACTATTCCGACCACCCCGGCTCCGCCTGGTACGGCACCTGGTATGTGTCCGAGGCGCTCGATATCCTGACGAAGAACCCCGAGGTCTGGAAAAAAACCATTTTTATCCTGACCTATGACGAGAACGACGGCAGTTTCGACCACGTGCCGCCCTTCGTCGCGCCGCACCCGCACCGGGACGACACCGGCAAGGTCTCCAGGGGCATCGACACCACGCCCGAATGGGTCTACTACGACCAGGACTTCAAGCCCGCCACCGAGCCCCGCGAAGGCCCGATCGGCCTGGGTTTCCGCGTGCCCCTCGTGGTCGCGTCGCCCTGGACGAAGGGCGGGTACGTGAACTCGGAAGTGTTCGACCATACCTCCAGCCTGCGATTCCTGGAAAGCTTCATTGCACAAAAATGGAACAAGCACATCGTCGAGACCAATATCACCGACTGGCGCCGCACCGTCGCCGGCGACCTCACCTCCGTTTTCCGCCCCTATAACGGTGAACGGATAACCGAACCACCCTTCCAGGACAAGGACCGGGTCATCGAGGACATCCACAAGGCCCAGTTCCGCGGTCTCCCCCAGGCGCCGGGTCTTCCGTATGTCCCCTTCCAGGAAAAAGGCACCCGCCCCTCCAACGCCCTGGCCTACGAGCTTTTTGCCGACGGATACCTGGACAAGCCCAGCGGCGAGTTCGTGCTTACGCTCCGCACGGGCAGCCATTCGCTCGGCGCGCCCTTCAGCGTCTATGCCCCCGGCGAATACCTGCAAACGCCCCGCGTACACGGCAAACCCGAAGGAGCCCCCGTGATGTCCCCCGTCAAGACGTGGTCGTACGCCGTCGCTACAAACGACAGCCTTGGCGACCGCTTCCCGCTGGCGCACTTCGCCGGCGGGACGTACCACTTACGGGTCTACGGACCCAACGGGTTTTACCGCGAATTCAAAGGAAACGCGCAGGACCCGGATGTGAAAGTCATGGCAACCTACACGCGTAGCGGCGGTCTGAGCCTCGTCTTCGAGACTGGCGACCCGCTGGACGTAACGGTAACCGACCACGGCTATGGCCAGAACAACAAACAATTCCATCTGGAGAAGGGCGGCGCGGTCGACCTCGACACGACGCAGGGCTGGTATGACGTGAGCGTAAGGATTGGCGCGGAGTATACGGCCCGCTTCGCGGGCCGCGTAGAAACCGGTAAGGACTCCATTTCCGATCCGGTCATGGGCGGCGTTCTCGCCTCGTAACGGCCCGCCCGGCCGTGAACTACAACCCCGCGTAGTAGTCATACCCTTGCTCCGCCCAGTAATCCCGCGGCCGCGTATCGCTAAAAGCGATCGTCCCGATCCGCTTGAGGTTCTTGATCCCATACTTCACGGGGATGATCAGCCGCAACGGCGCGCCGTGCTGCTGTGTGAGCGGCCGGCCCTTCATTTCCCAGGCCAGCAGCGTCTGCTCGTGGAGGGCGCTGGGCATATCGATACCGACGTAGTAGGCCTTGTCGGGCGTTTCGAATCCGACGTACCCCATCGCCGCCTCGGCCGTAAGATGGTAGTGCTCGACGAAGTCGCAAAACCGCACCCCCGCCCAGTTGGAGATCTGATCCCAGCCCTCCACGCACTTGAACATATAGGTGAGCTCCGTCCGCGGCAGCGTCATGATCTCGGCGATGTCCAGCGACAGTATCTCCCCGGACGCGCGCGCGACGGAAAGCTTCCAGTCCGGCAGCGGCGACCGCAAACCGTAGTCCCCCGTCATCCGCACCCTGTTGGGATGGGCTGCCTCCGACAGCGGATACGTCCGGACCGGGTGGCGCGTGCTGAAAATCCCCCGGAAGATCCGCTCGTTCTCGTTCAGCACGGTACGCAAAGGCCCGCGCGCGCCCTTCGTGACCCCGGGCTGCTCGACCGGCGAATTATACAACCATTTCCAGGCCCCAAGCCCCGCGAGCCCCGCCCCCGCAAAAATCCCAAAGGAGATAAAGCTCCGCCGCCGCAAAGACGATTCCGTCACCGAAAAGGCCACCGGGCGGTCAAACGGTTTCAGCGGCGCCGGGGTCGTCGTCAACGGCGACTGCGCCGGCTTGAACACCTCGAACCCCGCCACCATCGCCCTGAAATTATTCCACCCCGCCAGGATCACCTGTATCACGTGCACCACGAAGAAGAGGCAATAACAAAGCGTGAGTATAAAGTGTATGATCCGCGCCACATGATACCCCCCGCACAACCAGACGAGCCAGTAGAGCTGCACGGGCTTGTAGATGGCCAGCCCCGTTAGGATAGACCCCAGGCCCATAAACACGATCCCCGAATAGGCGATCCGCTGCGCCGCGTTGAACTTCCCCTGAGGCGGCATGCCCTTGCGCAGGTGCAGGTCGTGCAGCAGCACCAGCCAGGCCTCCCGGAACGAAGACTGGCGAGGCAGCAGGTCCCGCCATTCCCCGGAGATAGCCGTATACAACACATACGCCAGCCCGTTCAAAAAGAACACCCACATAAAAAGGAAGTGGAACGCCATCCCCTCCGCCAGCCGGAAGGGTATGTGCAACAGCCGGTAAATGGCGGGCGGGAAAAACTGGTAGTACCGGTGCCCGAACAACGTGATCGAATACACGTCGTTCCCCCAATAGATCAGGAGCCCGCTCCAGATCATGAGGAAGAGGATGGGGAAGTTGATCCAGTGGAACCAGCGGATCGCCAGCGGATGTTTTTCCTGGATGAGACGACGTCGTGCCATAGGCTAAAATACTATTTACGAAACGGACAAGCTTCCCGATTTGTTGCCTATATCGCCAGTCCCCAGTCCACCAGGTCGCGGACTTCCCGGGTGACCGTATGTACCTGCACCGGCGACCGCTTCTTCCCCAACCGCACGATAATGCGTCGCTTCGACGGTATCACGATGATATATTGCCCCAGTATCCCGCGGGCATAAAAGACACCGGGGTGAACCGGGTCCAGCCACCACTGGTAGCCGTAATAGTCGCAGGACCGACCAGTTTCATCGGGGATGCCGCAGGGACGCGTAGACGCCGCCCAGTAGGCGGAGTCGATGAGCCGGACCCCGTGAACACACCCGCTGTCGAGCATCAGCTGACCCAGCCGCGCGAAGTCGCGGGCGTTGGAGTTGAAACAGCAATAGGCCTTATTAAACCCGCCCGGGTGGTCATTGCTCCACAGCGCGGGATGCTCCGCGCCGAGCGGCTGCCAGAGTTTTTGCGAAGCTAAAGACGCCAGGCTCATCCCATAGGCCTTTTGCAAAATGATACCCAGCAGCTGCGTGTCCCCGCTCTTATAACGGTGGAGGGTACCCGGCGTGACGACGGTATGGACGCGCGTCGCTACCGCGTAAGCGTCGCTGCCGTAGTAGAGCTCCGCCGTCGCGGAGAACGGGTTGGCGTACGACTCGTCCCAGTCGCTCCCGCTGCTCATCGTCAGCAGGTCCCGGATCGTAACGCGGGGATCGACGGAAGGGATAAACGAGCGCACCGGCGTATCGATGGAAAGACGCCCTTCGCGTACCGCCACGCCGATCAATAAGCTGACGATACTCTTGGCCATCGAAAACGACCCCGAAAACGACGAGTCCCCATAGCCGCCCCAATACCGTTCGAAACGCAGCGTCCCGCTGTCGATGACCACGAGCGCGACGGTCTTCAGCTCCGTTAGCTCGCGGTCCAGGCTGTCGGGGTAGGGGAGCGCCAGGAAATCCACCGGCCAAGGCTGCGGCCGCGCCGTCGCCACCGTGTCGTTCGTAAAGTGTTTATAGTCGTCGATCGCCGCGAAGTTGTACCACACGGTTTTAAAAAGATAAGTCTTGCCGGTGATAAAGATGAGCGCCACCGCCAGCACCAGCACCGCGACAATGATTTTGAGCGCCTTCATATATGAAAGGTAGCACTTCCGGCCGAACGGCGAGCGCCCCTTAGGGCCCATGCCCCTCATCCGCCAGCGCCGCGACCGCCTGCAGGAACCACGCCGCGTGCGGTATCCACTGCTCGGTCCAGCGCCATTCGTTCCCGTTGTCCTCGGTCTTGTAGGCGATCCCGCCGCCGTCGGGCCCCACGCCGGTGATCCCGTTGGAGATCCCGCCGCGCTCGGAGCCGTGGCCGAAGTTGGAGTGCATATAGGGCACATTGGTCGAGCCGAACCCGTACAGGAAACAAACCCCGTAAGGGTTGCCCCCGAGTATCCAGTCCAGCTGCCGCTGCGCGTAGACGACAACCGAATCCGCCACCACGCCTCCGTCCACCAGCCGC
The DNA here is from genome assembly GCF_035492835.1 of Dinghuibacter sp. NCBI lineage: Bacteria > Pseudomonadati > Bacteroidota > Chitinophagia > Chitinophagales > Chitinophagaceae > Dinghuibacter > Dinghuibacter sp. Next base: position 49,195 of record NZ_DATJIY010000024.1, on the reverse strand, counting down.
CCTCCGACCAGCGCCGCGGTCGCCAGTGACGCCAGCCGGGCATTTTCGCCCTGCCACCACCAGCCGGTTTCATTCTCGTGGGGAATAAAAAAACCCTCGCGTATGCTGTCCCGGTAGCGGAAGGTCTGCCGGGCATAACCATATGGATTGCTGACGTCGCCCGTCACGCGGAGCTCATAGTCGATCGAGGCCTTGATGACCGACAGCGCGGACGCGCGGCGGGCGGGGTCCGTTTCGGCGCGGAGGTAGCGCGCCAGGGCGACCACGGGCAGACCGGCGTCGGAGGCGTGCCAGAAGGGGCGGGACCCGCCGTCGGCTATAAAATACCCCGCCGGGCTCAGCCGCGCCTCCAGGTTGGCCGCGCGTTGCCGCGCGGCGGAACGGTACACCGCCGAATCGGTAGCCAGCCACAGCTCGGTAGCCGCCATCAGCGCGCCATAGTCGTCGATGATGTTTTCCCGGTGGTCATCATCGTACTCGGTATTATGGACCATCAGGTGTGCAAACGCCCGTTCGGCGCCGGCCAGGTACTGCGCCGAGGTAAAGGCGCCGTCCTTTTTCCACCGGGAGACCCTCGCCAGCGCGGCGATCGCCATCCCCCCGCCTTCCCGGAAGGCGCACGCATAGTCGCTGGTCGTGACGCTGTTGGCCAGCAACCCCACCACGCGCCGGGCGTTCGGGTCTTTATTGAAGTAGCTGAAGACGATCATATAAAAATAGCCGTCGGGCGACAGCGCCCGCATCATATAATCGGCGCCCCAAAGGGCCTCGTCGGTGATGGAATCCAGGACCCCCAGGCGACGGAGCAGCCGGGGCGCGCTTTCGCGGGCGGAAGCCAGGGACCAGGTCACCAGCGGCGTCTGCTGCGGCGACATGAAGTTGGCGTACGCCAGGTGGGAAAAATACTTGCTCACGTCCCCCGAGGCGTCGCACCAGCCCCCGCGCATGTCGGCCGTCCGGTTGCTCCCAAAAAGGGGGATATGCGCGTCCGTTGCCCATTCCACCGGGGTATTGGCGCGTTGTCGCCTATAATAATGGAGGATGGACGGGATCGTGAGGCTGGCCAGCTCCCCCTCGCCTATAATAAAGGGGTCCGATAAGACCTCATGGGCCGACCATGTCAGCCTGAGACGATAGGACCCCGGCCGATCGATGTGGGAAAAATCCGACACATATACGTATTTTAACGGGTACCAGTTATCCAGACGATCCGTACCTTTAACCGCGCTTCCCGGTATAACCTTGCCGTCCCCGTCCAGCAGGTCCCAGCGCGCCGACGAGGGTAGGGCATAGCCCGATTCTACTACAGCCATTTTAGGCCCCTTACTGTCAAATGCAACCTGATTCATTCGTATGACGGGGAGGGTGTCCTGTGCATGTACGTGCCAGATAACCGGGATTAACAATAGCAGATATTTTTTCATAAAAACAAAAATAAAGGACACCATGGATTATTATCTCGCGTCAATCATCATGTTTGGTGGAAATTTCGCCATCAAAGGCTGGGCTCTCTGCAACGGGCAAACGCTCCCGATCTCTGCCTACACGGCCCTTTTTTCAATCATCGGCACGTATTACGGCGGTAACGGCACCTCCAACTTCCAACTTCCCGACATGCAGGGACGCGTCCCCATCGGGATGGGCAACGGTATCGGCCTGAGCCCTTACGTGATCGGTCAGAAAGGCGGCTCCGAAGGAGTAAGCCTGATCACCAACAACCTGCCCCAGCACTCCCACACCGTACCCGCCCTGAGCGTGACGATCAACGTCTCCAACAACCAGGCGACCGCCAACACGGCCGCCAGCGGGACCAACACGATCAGCGCTCCGTATGACCCGATTTCCACCGACACCGTCAACCTGTATTCCAATGGCACTCCGAACGTGGCTGTAAACACCGCCGGAACTACCGTTGCCGGCAATACGGGACTCACGGGCGGCAATATCCCGGTTTCTATTATCCAACCCTACCTGGCCATAAATTTTCAAATCGCTTTGGTAGGCGTTTTCCCGTCCAGAAACTAAATTTAGGGGGCAAAACCTGCTCCCTCCTTTTCCACTGGCCCCAAAGTGATGCTTATGAACCAACTCTACCCTAATGCTTTCCATAAGACCATTTTTAGCGTTCTCGCTATCTTATTTATAAACATCACCTTGGCCGCGCCTGGCCACCGGGAGGGGAAACCCTTGCGGAGCCAGGCGCCCGCCATTGGACGACCCGGCGTAGCGCCGACCGTCGGCGTGACCGGTTTTGACGGAAATTCCACGACCGCCACGCCGGTCCTTTCCGGCGTCGCCAGTCCCGCTACCGCCACCAATGTTTTCAGCACCGGCTTCGACGTGACGGTGACCGCTTCCGCGGCCAACGTTTCGCTGTCCGTATCGGGCGGCAGCGGCAACGGCTCCCCCGTCCCGCCGAATACCGTCAACGGGTACCTTCATGCCCAGCGGGCGGGCAGCGCCACCTCCAGCCTCACCGAAATAGACTTGTCGTCGGACGACGGCTCCACCTTCAACCTGCAGAGCATCGATTTGTGGGGCTCGGTGGTGACGGCCGGGGACAACGTCCAGTTCGTGTTGACGGGCTATCGTTCCGGGGTCCAGGTAGGCTCGCCCGTTACTTCCGCGTTTCCGGGAACCTCCCTCAACTGGAAAACGGTCACGACCGGCTTCAACAGCATCGACAAGGTAACGATTGTTATCTCCGACGGATCGACGCCGGGCGGATTGATCGCCCAGGTGGGTATCGACAACGTCACCCTCGTACCCATGTCTGTAATAAACCCGGCCTTGTCCAACGCTACCGCCGGGGTTTCGTATACCACCGAGAACTTCACCGCGACCGGCGGCACGGCGCCCTATTCCTTCGCCAAAGTCAGCGGCTCGTTGCCCCCCGGCATGAGCTTAAGCGGTACCGGGGCGCTCTCCGGCACGCCGACGTCCGTCGGCACCTTCAACTTCAGCGTCCAGGCCACCGACGCGACCGCCCAGACCAGCGGCGCCGACGCGGTAAGCCTTACCGTTGCCCCACCGAACATTTCGCTCAGCCCGACCACGCTGTCGGATGCGACCTACGGGAGCGTGTACACCCCGGTGACCTTCACGGCCAGCGGCGGCAACGCGCCCTATACCTATACGGCGGCAGGTCTTCCGCCGGGCATGACGATCAACGCCGGCACGGGCGTTCTGTCCGGCAAGCCGACGGCCGCGGGCACGTATTCCGTCGCGGTTACGGCCCAGGACGTCACCACGGGCACGGGTTCGCCCTTCAGCAAGACCAACAACATCACGTTCGTCGTCGACAAAGTACCCCTGACCGTGACCGCCGATCCGCAAACGAAGGCGTACGGCGCCGCGATGCCCACGCTTACGGCATCCTACAGCGGTTTTGTCAACGGCGATAACGTCAACAGCCTTACGACGAAGGCCACCGTCACGTCTACGGGGTCCGCAACGTCGCCCGTCGGGAGCTATTCGCTGACGGCCTCCGGCGCGGTCGACCCAAACTACAGCATATCCTACGTCAACAGCGCAACCCTGACGGTTACCCCCGCCGCGCTGACGATCACCGCGGTCAACCAGTCGATGCCTTATGGCGGACCGGTGCCGGTCCTTACGGTGTCCTACAGCGGCCTGGTTAACGGGGACGTGGCCGCCTCGCTGACGACCCAGCCCACTCTTTCGACGCCGGCTACGGCGACTTCGGCACCGAACACTTACGCCATCACGGCTTCCGGGGCGGTCGATCCGAACTATACCATTACATACGCCCCCGGTACGCTGACCGTAAACAAGGCGTCGCTGACCATCACGGCGGCCGATAATTCCATGACCTACGGCGGCGCCGTGCCCACGCTGACCGCCACGTATAGCGGTTTCGTCAACGGCGAGACGTCTTCCGTGCTCACCGCGCAGCCCACCTTGTCGACCACCGCCACCCCGGCGTCCGTCGCGGGGGCTTATCCCATCACCGCCACCGGCGCGGCCGCGGCGAACTATACCATTTCGTACGTCCCCGGTACGATGACCGTGGGCAAGGCCACCCTTACCGTTACGGGGTCCAGCCCCACCAAGCCCTACGGCGCGGCGGTCCCGGCGCTCGGCGTGACCTACTCCGGTTTTATCGGCAGCGACAACGCGGGCTCGCTGACTACGGCGCCCACGGCGACAACGACCGCCACGGCGTCTTCCCCGGTAGGCACCTATGCCGTTACGCCCGCCGGCGGCGTGTCCAATAACTATACGTTCAATTATATACCCGGTACGCTGACGGTTACCCCCGTACAGCTCGACGTCACGGCAAACGACGAGACCATGTCCTACGGCGGCGCGTTCCCGACCTTTAGCGTGACCTATAGCGGCTTTGTCAACGGGGACAACGCCTCCAGCCTGACAGTGCTACCCGCGGTGAGTATCGCCGCCACGCCGGCCTCGCACGCCGGCACTTATCCGGCCACGCCCGAGGGCGCGGTCGACGCCAACTATACCTTTGTTTACCACCCCGGAACGCTGACGATCACACCGGTGGCGCTGACGATCACCGCGGGCAGCTCGTCCATGCCTTACGGCGGTCCGATCCCTTCGCTCTCGGCGACCTATACCGGTTTTGTCAACGGCGACAACGCCGCCAGCCTGACGACGCTTCCCACGCTCAGCACCACGGCCACCCTGACCTCGCCCGTGGGCCCGTACGCCACAAACGCCACCGGTGCGGTCGACCCGGACTATACCATCTCCTATGTCCCGGGCGTCATGACCGTCACCAAGGCCACCCTTACGGTGACCGCGGACAACAAGACCATGCCCCTCGGCGGCCCCCTCCCGGCGCTGACCGTCAGCTATAGCGGCTTCGTGGGTTCGGACAACGCATCCAGCCTGACCACCCAACCCACCGTATCGACGACCGCCACCGCCGGTTCCGGCGCGGGAAGCTATGCCATCACACCCTCCGGCGGCTCCTCTTCCAACTATACCTTCGTGTATGTGAACGGGACGCTGACGGTGCAAAAGGCCACCCTGACCATTACCGCAGACAACGCGACCAGCGTGTATGGGTCACCGTTGGTACCCAACGGCAGCCTGACGGTCAGCTATAGCGGCTTCATCAACGGGGACGGCCCGGGCAGCCTAACGGTGCCGCCCATCGTCGTCAACACCGCTGCGACGGGTGACCCGGTTGGCACCTATGCGCTGACCCCGTCCGGTGCGGTCGATCCCAACTATAACATCGTGTATGTTAACGGGACCTATAGCATCACCGCGGCTTCGCTGCTGATCACCGCAAACGACGCGTCGAAAATATATGGCGCCGCCATGCCGGCGCTGGGCGTCAGCTACAACGGTTTTGTCAACGGCGACAACGCTTCGTCGCTCACCGCGGGTCCGGCGCTCACCGTCCCCGCCACTGCAACGTCACCGGCCGGGACCTACGCGATCACGGCCTCGGGCGCGGTCGATCCGAACTATACCATTACCTACGCCCCCGGAACCCTCACGATCAACCCGGCGCCGCTCACCATCACCGCCGCCAGCGTTTCCATGGCCTATGGCGGCCCGGTGCCGGCGCTTGGCGTATCATATGCCGGTTTTGTCAATGGGGATAACGCCTCTTCGTTGTCTGTTTCGCCGGCGATCGCCACGACGGCCACCTCCGCGTCGCCGGTAGGCACGTATCCCGCCACGGCGTCCGGCGCGGTCGACCCGAACTATACCATCACCTATGTACCGGGCGTGGTGACCGTCGGTCCCGCGGCCCTCACGATAACCGCCGGCGACGCCTCGATGACCTATGGCGGTGCGGTACCCGCGCTTGGCGTATCATATGCCGGTTTTGTCAACGGAGATAACGCTTCCTCGTTGTCTGCTCCGCCCGCGGTCGCCACGACGGCCACCTCCGCATCGCCGGCCGGCACGTATCCCTCCACGGCGTCCGGTGCGGTCGACCCGAACTATACCATCAACTATGTCCCGGGTGTAGTGACCGTCGGTCCCGCGGCGCTGACGATTACCGCCGGCAGTGCGTCGATGACCTACGGCGGGACGGTGCCCGCGATCGGCGTAACGTATACCGGTTTTGTCAATGGGGATAACGCCTCTTCGTTGTCTGCTCCGCCCGCGGTCGCCACGACGGCCACCTCCGCATCACCGGCCGGCACCTATCCCGCCACGGCGTCCGGCGCGGCCGACCCGAACTATGCCATCACTTATGTACCGGGCGTGGTGACCATCGGTCCCGCGGCCCTTACCATAACCGCCGGCGACGCCTCGATGACCTATGGCGGCGCGGTGCCGACGCTTGGCGTATCATATGCCGGTTTTGTCAATGGGGATAACGCCTCTTCGTTGTCTGCTCCGCCGGCGGTCGCCACGACGGCCACGTCCGCGTCGCCGGTAGGCACGTATCCCTCGACGGCGTCCGGCGCGGCCGACCCGAACTATACCTTCAGCTATGTCCCGGGCGTGGTAACCGTCGGTCCCGCCATGCTCACCGTGACCGCCGCGGACGCGAGCCGGTATGAGGGTCAGCCCAACCCGGCGTTCAGCGTCAACTACAGCGGATTCGTGAATGGTGATAACGCCGCGTCGCTCACCACGCTGCCCACGGAAACCACCACCGCGACGACCGCATCACCGGCCGGCACGTACCCGATCGTGCCCTCCGGCGCCGCCGCCACCAATTATACGTTCGCCTATGTCAACGGCACCCTGACCGTTCAGGCGCTGCTGGCCAATGTCATCACGTTCAACAGCCTGCCGGCAAAAGCCTTCGGGGACGCAGACTTCGCGATTTCCGCGACGGCTTCGTCCGGTCTGCCCGTGACCCTGGCGTCGCTGGATAACTCCGTCGCCACCGTCTACCAGAACGGCTCCGGTCAGTATATGGTACACATCGTCTCGGCCGGCCAGGTCCTCATCGCCGCCACCCAGGCGGGCGGCGTGCCCTACGCGGTCGCCACCGAAGTGGACCAGAACCTGGTGATCGACAGGGGCGAGCAGGTTATCGTGTTCCCGAACCCGGCGCCATTCACGCCGACCACCGGCACGACGATCACGCTCAACGCCACCGCCAGCTCCGGGTTGCCGATAACGTATACCACCTCCGATCCCACGGTCGCCACCGTCTCCGGGAACCAGCTCACCATCACGGGCACGGGTACCGTCATCGTCACCGCCAACCAGGCGGGCAGCATGAACTACCTACCGGCCGCTCCGGTGTCCGATACACTCCAACCCTATGACCAGCGCGGCTTCCACGATGGGGTAGGGGTCTTCCCGAACCCGGCGCACGGGACGCTCTACATCCACCTCAGCGAAGGCTACATCGTCACCAAGATCACGATGTTCGACCTCCACGGCAGGGTCGTGGCGGGCGAGTTCGACGTGGCCAACAACTCCAGCACCATCCCGCTGGACATCAGCCACGTGCTGCCGGGGTTGTATATTGTGAATGTGGTGTGTATCCGGGATCACCAGGTCGTATATCCGTTCTTTAAGATCGTCGTAGAATGAAAATAGGTTTGTTGTTTCCATATTCCGGGGTGTTCCCGGAGCTGAAGGATGAATTCCGCCAGGGGTTTTTGTTAGGGCTCGGCGGCGCCGCCGCCGCGGGTTCCGCGGCCGCCACCCCGGTTGCCGCGGCCCCCACGGTCCTGGCGGAGTTCATCCAGAACGGCGATCTCAAGACGACCGAACAGGCGTTGCAAAAGCTGTTCTTTTATGAACGCGTCGACGTGGTCGCGGGGATCGTCGGCAACTGCGTCCTCCACGACCTGCTCCCCACGCTGGAGCGGGCGCAGGCGCCGCTGATCGTCCACAACCTCGGTGGTCATTTTCCCGGCCGGTACCTTTCCTCCCCGTATCTGTTCTACAACAGCCTCCACCTCTGGAAAAGCGAGTGGGCGATGGGTAAATGGGCCCAGGCCCGCTATGGCGGCGTGCCCGCCGTGAGCCTGTCGCTCTACGAAGCCGGCTACCACTTCCTGGAAAGCTTCAAGAACGGCGCTGGCGCCTCGGGCGCGGAGACCCTAACCCTCAACGTTATGCGCCGGGAAGACGGCCCCGCGGACCCCTTGCCCCTGGTGCGTTTCCTCGAGGAGCAGCAGCCGCCCTATTCCCACGTGCTGGTGTCGGGTCCGGAGGCCGAACGTTTTCTGTCCTACTATGACGCTTCCCCTATCCGCGACTCCGTGCCCCTGACGAGCCACCCTTTCCTCGGCGCCGAGCACATCCCCTTTGCCTCGACGTGGATAGCGTCACTCGACACTCCCGGCAACCGGGCGTTCGTATCGGCCTACCTTTCGGCACATGGCGCGGAGCCATCGGTGTTCGCGATGCTCGGCTATGAGAGCGGTCTCGCCTTGTCGGGACTCAACGCATCCGGCCCTCGGCTTTCGCGCACGCAGATCGTCGCTCACCTTTCTACCGCGTCTCCTATCGGCCCCCGCGGCCCCATCCGTCTCTCCAGCCAACCCGTGACCGCGCCACAACCGGTGTATCTCTGCCGGGGAACGGCCGTCCTGGAGCGCCTCGACGACACCTCCACGGAGGATCCGGCCTTCGCCCACCTCCAGGAAGTCGCCACCGGCTGGGCCAATCCATATTTGTGCGTATGACAAATTCTGCCTAAGTTAGCGGCTTCATTGATCGCTAAACTATACCGATGTCTGCCAACAGCGCCAAGAGCAACCTCTCTTCTTTCTTCATCCTCACCATCGTCTTTTTCTTTTGGGGCTTTGTCGCCGCCTCCAATGACATCCTGATCCCGGTTTTCAAGGACCACCTGAATTTGACGCAGGTACAGTCGCAGATGATCTCTTTTTGCTTTTATGTGGCGTACACGGTAGGCGCGCTCATCTATTTCTTCGTCTCCAAAGCCATGGGCGAGGACCTGCTCAACCGCATCGGGTATAAGAACGGTATTGCGCTGGGTCTGGTCATATCCACCATCGGCGCGGTCCTTTTCTACCCGGCCGCCAACGCGGCGTCTTTCCCGCTCCTGCTGGCCGGTCTTTTTATCATAGGCATCGGCTACGCCCTCCAGCAGACCGCCGCCAATCCCCTGGCCATTGCCATGGGCGATCCCAAAACGGGTTCCCAACGCCTCAGCCTCGCGGGCGGTATCAATAACTTCGGCACCACCATCGGTCCCGTCCTGGTGAGCCTCGCCATCTTTGGCAGCGTCACCACGACCTCCGCTTCGGCCAGCATCAGCGCGGTAAAGGTGCCATACCTCATCATCGGCGCCGCCTTCCTGTTGGTGGCCGTCATCTTCAAGATATCGAACCTCCCCAACAAGATCCACGTCGAAGGGGAGTCGGAAACCAAAGCCGACGACTCCGCCAAAACCGCGGGCGCCGGCGGCAAGTTCCTGCACAGCGTCGAAAAGGGCAGCGCCCTCAACTACGGCCAGCTGTGGCTGGGTATGATCGCCATCTTTATCTATGTCGGCGTCGAAGTATCCACGGCCAGCAACCTGCCCGCTTTCCTCAAGAACAACATGGGCGTCGCCAACTCCAACATCGCCCCCTATATCTCCCTGTACTGGGCGAGCCTGATGATCGGCCGCTGGACCAGCTCCGTCGGCGCGTTCAACATGAGCGACACGGCCAAGCAGATCATGCGTTTCGTCACCCCGTACATCGCCTTCGGTGTTTTCGTGGCGATCAACGTACTGGTCGGCCGTCACCTGGATAGCTCCTTTTACTACTATGCCGCGGTGATCGTGGTGATGATCGTCGGCGACCTCCTCAGCAAGGGCAACCCCGCCCGCCAGCTGTTGCTGTTTTCCTCCTTTGCCATCGTCGCGCTGTTTATCGGCATCCTGGCCCACGGCACCGTCAGCGCCTTTGCCTTCATCAGCGTAGGCCTCTTCTGCTCCACCCTCTGGCCCTGTATCTTCACCCTGGCCGTCGCCGGTCTCGGCAAACACACCAGCGAGGGCTCCAGCTTCCTGATCATGATGATCATGGGCGGCGGCTTTATCTCCGTCTTCCAGGGCTGGATCGCGGACGGTGCGCTGGGCATCCAGTGGTCTTACCTGGTCGGCGTCGCCTGTTTCTGCTACCTGGCCTTCTACGCCATCCGCGCCAAGAGCATCCTCAAGAGCCAGGGTATCGATTTCGACAAGGTCGAGGTCGCCAAGGGCGGCCACTAGGCGCTTCGCGTCCCGCGGTCCCCTTGCCCGCCGCGCGTCCCGCGGCCCGCGCGCCGCTTCGCCGGTCGTTCGGCGATTTTCCCCGCGGTTCGCAGACACCGTTGTGTATTCCCCGGAATGCGCCGTATATTTCGCCATGCGTCTCTGTTTCCTTTGGTTGAGTCTCTTCGCCGCGCCGGCGGTTCATGCGCAAGCGCCGCCGTCCGCGCCCACGTCAACCGCGCAAGCGCCCGCGCCGCCCGCCGCGTCCGCGCCCGTTTTCGTAAAAGTCTCGTACAACAAACCCTCCTGCTACCTCGGCGAGCCCATCCTCGTGGAGTACACGGTCTACACCAAGGGCTCGATCGACGTCCACATCAAGATCGACCCTTTCTTCTCCGACGCCACACAGCTCCCGACGGACCGCGTCGATACCGCGGGTACGCGGAGCGTCACCCTCAACGGCCGCCCTTACGAGGCGCGGGTCATCTTCCGGCAATGGCTGCTGCCGCTGGTGCAGGGCCAGTTAAAAACCACACCGATAGTCGTCGCCTATAAGAAACCGGCGCCCCTGGCCCAGGGCTCGGGTCTCCAGGACCTCATGGACCAAACCGATAAAAAGGCCGCCGGAAAAGACACGACGGCTTCGGGTGCCGCTCCGCGTCTCGACGTCCTGCCGCTCCCACCACCGCCCGCCGGGAGCTCCGGGGCGGTCGGCACGTTTACCCTGACCTTGGGAAACCTGCCCACCCAGGTCGTCACCGGTCGCCTTTATCATATACAGGTCCTCCTCCACGGCGCCGGCACCCTTCTCCCCGGGCAACGCCCCACCGTCCGCTGGCCGGCCGGCATTACGCCCTACGACGTCAGGGACACCGACCGTTCCGTCCTCCCGTCCGCCCTGGCGCGCCTCACCGACTTCGCTTTTGTCGACAGCCTTCCCGGCCGCCAGACGATTCCGCCCATAACGTTCACTTATTTCGACCCCGCCGCCCGCGCCTACAAAACCCTCCAAACCGATCCGATCGTCCTCGAGGTCGGTGCCGGCGCGCCCCCGCCGCCCGCCGGCGCACCACCGGCCAGGCCCTTCCCCTATATCTGGGTTTTCGCTGCCGCGGTCCTGCTGCTCGTCCTGGCACTCTGGTGGGGCAGAAAACGCCGCGCCTCCGCGTCGCCCCAACCCACCGAAGCGCCGGTACTCACCGGTTCCTACAAGAACGAGCCCATGCGGGCCGGGGCCATGCCGCCGCCGGCCATGTCGCCGTCGGCCGCGCCCGTCCCCAAAATACCTACCCCGGCCCCTGCCGACCCCTTCTTCTGGTCCGCGGGTCACCTGGCCGCCGCCCAATACGACGCCTTCTATAAATCTCTTCAGGATGAACTCTGGATCGCCATCGGCGGCAAGGGCCCATACCCCGGCTCCATCCCCGCCAAGGCATACCTCGAGAGCCGCCTCGACGCCGACCGCCTGGCCGACGCCATGGCGCTCTTCTCCGTCTGCGCGGTAGGCCTCTATACGCCCGTACATTTATCGGAAGAAGCGCGCGTCTACCTCGACCGCGCCCGCGCGCTGGCGCCATGAGCCGCCCGCGCAAGGGCCCGCGAACCAGCGCCGCCGCGCAAGAGCCGGCGAAGCCCTCGCCCCCGGCGCTTATTGCTGCGCCACCGGCGAAATATACATCTGGTCGCGGAAGTTGAACTGCTCGTTCGTCTTGCGTATCACGCCCGTGATATCGATGCGGAGCGACTTGCGGACGATGAGACGGTCCTTGGCGGTGCGCTCGCTCTTTTCTTCGAGGTACGCCTTGATGTCGGTGACCGACAAGCGCTTCTCGAACAAGCCAATCGCCTTGCGGAGGCTTTCGTAGAGATTTTCTTTCCAGCGCGGGTTTAAGGTAATATTAAATTCTTCGTCCCACACGCTGCACCCGAAATCGGGTGAATAAGCAGACTCGCCCCGGTACGTACCTATGATCAGGTGCAAGTTCTGCGCAATCGAGTCCTTCATGTTGCAAACCGCCAGGGGCTGTTTGCGAATCACCTGGTCCAGTCGAAGCGGCAGCTGATAATAGCGTTGGGGCATGATCAAATATACCGGATATTTCAATATATTAGCTTAATGGCAAAGCCCACCGAGCTGCTTGCTCAAAAAAAACCAAGACTGGCAATCATCTACACCATCGTGACAGCCGTGCTGCTGGCCGCGGTGGGTCTCGTGCAATGGATCGACGAACTGGCGGCGGGAGGTCTGTACCTGCTGGGCGCCGTGCTCATGCTGGGTTTGGGCTGGCTACACGCGCGGCTGATGTATCGCCTTTCCGGGCAGGTATACGAGGTCGACGACCTGCGCAATTCGGTCATCCTTACCGTGCAGCTCATGCTCGTCGGCGGCCTCCTGATGTACATCCTTTACACCCGGCTGCACCTCGACGTGGCGTTTATCACGGTCCTCCTGTTCTTTCCCATCCCTTTTGTCGCGGTACTGGCGCTCTATTACTTACAGGAAGTGCCCGACGCGCGCTACAAGCTGTGGTTTTACCCCGAAAACGAGGAGATGCCCGACCTGGATTTCATCGACCTGTCGCAGATCGAGGTGGTCCAGTTCGTTTTTCAAAAACGCCGCGAAGACGCGTCGCTCACCAGTTTCACGTCCAAGGCGCCCCTCGACATGACACTCTCCCAACTCTTTTTTATCTTCATCAACGACTACAACGAGAAGAACAGCCTGTCTACCATCGAGTTCGCCAACGAGAAGAGGCTTCCCTACGGCTGGCTGTTCTATCGCCGGGGCAAATGGCCGCGCGGTCGTCACTACTTCGACCCAGACCACACCTTCCGTCAGAACGCGATACAGCCCAACGAGTTGATCTACGCCGAGCGTGTAGGCGTAGCCGACCCCGTTAGTGCGCCCGCGGTCTAAAGGGCCACGCGGCATTCGTCGGTTCCAAATGCAGTTCGTCGTTTAGACTATCCCCGGCAAAAGGAGCACAGTATCTTCATGTAGATAAAGGCAGAGTACCCGAAAGTGGTAATACAGAATGCGTAATTACCGAGGGTAAACTTCCGAAAAGATTAACTACATTTAAATCGCTATGCTAAGGGGCTCGATCTTATTCGCAACGCTATGCTTGTCGGCGGCCACTTTGAACTCACTCACCGCCAAAGCCCAACAGGGCGGCGACCCTGTTATTACCCGGTCGGATGATAAGCACATCAAGCAACGGGCAGTGACGATACTGACCGCCTTCCAGGAGCTCCTCAATTTTATCGCCCAGAACGAGCTGCCCTCCGACGACCTGGACAACGTGATCCGGTCGAGCTACGCCGATCCTTCCCGCCGCAAGTTCTTCGATTCCACCGCCATCCTGGTCCAGGACCTCGAAGACCGCGCGCCCAATGCGCCGCCCTCCGAGGACGTCGTCCGCGGCTATCTCACCGACTTCAATATATTCTATGTAAAACAATCGGAACCCAGCATCGCCTTCTCCAACTATAAGGTATCCAACATCAAAAAGGGCGACCACCTGTACCTGGAAATCCTGTACGACTGCTCTTTCACGAGCAAGTCCCGGCGGATGGAATCCGTGCCCCTCCAACACAAGATCGCGTTTTTCCGCGTGGTAAAAGAGGGCGCCAACTGGCGGACCTATATCGAAACCGTCGACTTTTACAACCCCGCCGATTCCGCCAAATTCTATCAGGGCGACGTAAACATCACGCCCGATCCGAGCGAAAACGCCACTCCGGCCGATAGCGCCGTAGCGGACTCGGCGTTAAAAGTAAAAACGATCCTCACCGACGAGCAACGCGAACGTATCAGGAAGGAAAACGAAGCGATGGCCGCCCGCAAGCTCACCGACGACGGCGACTCCGCGCTCAACCGCAAAGACTACTTCATAGCCCTGAAGAATTTCACCTACGCCCAAAAGATCGACGAATCCAACCCCTACCTCAAAGCCCGGATCGCGAACGTCAACCAGCTGATCGACGCGCAGAACATCAGCCCCGACAAGCAATACGACATTTTTATACAACAGGCCACGCTCGCCAAAGGCCAGCACCATTACGACGCGGCCCGTGTAGCCTATGATAAAGCCCTCGGGATCAGGCCGGCGGAGTCCGATAAACTCCGCCCCCTGATCAACGAACTGACGGCCAAAGCCCTCCTGGTCAACCGCATCGACACGAGGATGGACGACCGCGACTTCAAAGGCGCGCTCGAGCAGGCCAAGACCGGCGTCACCCAGTATCCCAACGACCCGGTCTTCCTGCTCAAACGCGCCCGCGCCTACGAAGCCCAGAACGACGCCAAGCAGGCGCGGAAAGACTATGCCAAAGCGGTGGATATGGAACCCGGCTACCTGGAAGCGTACCTGGTCCGCGGCGCGTACTACGAGCGCGTCAAGGATTACAGCAGCGCGCTCTCCGACTACACCGTGGTGGCCCAGACCGACAAGAACAATGACTCGGTCTATCTCTATACCGCCGCGCTCGACGTCGACAAGAATGACGTAGACAAAGCTATAACCGAACTAGGCAAGGGCATCGCCATCAACCCCGCCCGGTTTGCCTTCTACCAGCAAAAGGGGGAGCTCGAGTACGACCGCCAGCACAAGCCGGAAGCGGCGCAAGCCGACTTCAGCACCGCCATCCTGAAGGACCCGGCGAACCCAAGGGCCTGGTACTACAGGGGCCTTACAGAAGTCGACGGGAACAAGATCGGGGACGCCTCGCACGACTTCGCCCAGGCACGCATGCTAAAGCTGGACCCGGCCCTCGACGACCATACCAAGGGCATAGCGGTAAGCTATTACGGCAAGGGTGAGTACGACAACGCCATCCTGATCGATCCGTCGCGCGATTGTTTCCGGCTCGCCCGCGGCAACGCTTCCTTTCAAAAGAGCGACTTCGCCACCGCCAAAGACTTTTATACCCAGGCCATCGCGCTGAACCGCCGGAACGACACCGCCTATCAGCAACGCGGCCGCGCGGAATACCATCTAGGCGACTATGCGGCGGCGGTAGCGGACCTGGACAGCTCGATCGCGCTCAACGGTCAGGTGCCCGAAAAGTACCTCTACCGCGGCAGGGCGTTGTTCAACATGGGTCAGTACGACAAGGCGATCAAGGACATGGACGCCGTCCCCAACTGGGCCAAGACCGTGAAAAGGGAATTGCCCGACACCATCCAGGCGCAGGTCGCCGACCTGAGGGGTGAATGCTATTACCAGCAAGGCAACTATACCGCGGCGCTCGACAACTTCAAAAACGCCGTCAAGCTCAATAAGGCGGTCAACCCGGCCTATCTCTACGACCGCGGCAAGACCTACCTCAAGCTCAACCAGCTCAAGGACGCCCAGGCCGACCTGTCGCAGGCGGCCCACAACGACAGCACCAGGTGGTACATCGCGCTGGGCGACACCTATTTTAAAATGAACAACTACGCCGAAGCCGCCAGCCAATACACCGAGGCCATCAAACGGGGCGACAACAGCGCCCTCTATCCCCGCGCGATGAGCCGCATGAAGGCCGCCAGCTATGACGGCGCGCTGGCCGACCTCCAGGCACTCAAGGCCGGCGGTCAGCCGTATGACGCGATGATCGGCGCCGCTTACGTAAAGACCAACCGGCCCGACTCCGCGATCGCCAGCTTCCAGGCGGTGCTCGCTAAAGACAACAACGACGTCGACGCCCTCTACGGCATGGGCGCCGCCAGCCTGGAAAAAAACCAGAAGGACGACGCCCTGGCGTGGTTTGGCAAGGCCTTCGCGACCGGTAAGGTCCATCGATCCCAGGTGAAGGAGGACAAGACGCTGGACCCTGTACGGGACGACAAGGCTTTCAAGGCGCTTCTGAAGAAGTATTCGGACCAGATGCCCAAGTAAGATATGACACGCAGAATCCTATACACGGCTTTGCTCATGGGTGCCATCAGCCTCCAGCTGAGGGCGCAGGACCAGATGTACCTGAAGAGCGGGAAGATCAACGAGTGGAAAGTCACCGCGATCACACCCACCGACATCCAGGGGAACATCCCGGCCAACCCCGGCGTGCCCTATTCCACCGCCCGTTCGAACGTGCTCTTTATCTTTAACCGCATCGGGAACTTCCTGGTCATCCCCACGCTCAACGACGCCGACCCGAAGTACCAGCGGTTCAAGGACAATTTTTTCAGCGGGGCCAGCGACGCCTACGGCAAAGAGGACCGCATCATCACCACGAACAACGACATCATAACGGGGAAGTATACCGGCGTGGACGGGAACAGCATCACCTACACCGCCCAGGGCAAGGACGGCAAGATCGCGACCTCCGATATCGTGGTGATCATATTCATGAACGGGGACCACAAGATATACAGCAGCACCAACAAGGCTTTCCAGGTGCTCAACGCCATAGAGCAGCAGTTCAACGACCTGGCCTTCGGGACGGCAGCGCCCGCGGGCGCTAACGGCCCGGTCGTCACGCCCGTCGCCGCCGCTACGCCTCCCCCCGCCGACGACAAAAGCAAAAAGAAACGCGGCAAACACGACAAGGACGCCCCCCCGGTAGCCGCCACGACCCAACCCCAGCCCACGCAGCCAACCCCGCCGCCGGCGCCGAAACCCGATACCGCCGACCTGGCGCTCACCGACGACCAGATGGACCAGCTCAGCGCCAAGGCCATCCAAAAGGCAAAGGACTTCGGCTACTACCTCCAGGAAGCCTGCAACAAGGACGCCGACATGGACCAGCTCAACGCCGTCATCGCCCGCGCCCTCACGCTGTTTATCGACGACGACCGGGTCATCGAGGTCGCGGGGCCGAACGGCGCCAAAGTGCAAAAGAAGATAAAGGACTATATGAACCACCTCCGGTTCCTGAGCTACGACAAGGTCACCATCCAGTGGTACAATGTACAGTTCGTGAACAAATTCCGGAAGGGCCCGGACGGCAACTATTACGGGGAGATCGAATTCGAGCAGAAGTTCACCGCCTACACCGGCGACAACTTCAAGGCCTATGGCGACATCACGCGCAAAAAGACCGAGGTGGTCCTGAAACCCGTGACCGTGGAGAAAAACGGCATCGCAGAGCGGCACTGGGACGTGCTGTTGGGGGATATTGGGGTAGCCGAAATAAAAACCAAAGCGTGAAAGCGCTACTCGTCGCCCTTGCCGGTCTGACAGCGGTTCACGCCGCCGCGCAGGACAATCGTGAGAAGCTCTTTGCCTTCGAGGTCAAACAGATCGACGAGTTCATCGAGCGCTTCAACGACGACTCCGCCTCCTTTATCCGCACCTATATCCGCACCCATTATCCCGAGGTCCGCGTGGACCGGGCGACGCTGGTGCACAACCTGGTCGACCGCTCTAAAAAGGATTGGAACCAACCGGAGCTCGATACGTTCTTTGAAGAGGTACTGGATACGACCAACCCCGTCCATCTCACGTTCTACAGCCGCGACTGGTTTGCGGAAGCGGTTTGCAGCTGCACCTACGAGGGCAAACCCGCCGAAGCGGTGGTCCTGCTGACCGTGAACACCGACAGCACCGGCGGCTCGAAGTGGATCGTTTCCGACGCGTGGTGCAAACAGATCGGCACGCCGGCGACGGTGAAGCTCCCGGAGCTACCGGTGCCGGGTACCAAGTTCCTCAACCCGATCAGCCACACCACCAACTTTATCGGGCTGGCGCGGGCTTTCCGGGACAAGGGGCACATCCGGGACTATTTGGACATGAACTTTATGTCGTCCCCGCGATCCCTGGCCTTCCTCAATGCCCTGCTCGACGGACGGTTGCAATACGGGTATGTCAAAACCATCCGGTACCACTTCCTGGACGTAGACGGCTGGGTGTTTACGGTCAGCTACTTCCAGCGGGAGCAGTCCAATTCCGGCTGGCTGATCTCGGCGCTGAGCCGGGTGGACGAAGACAAAAAAACGGAGATCAGAAACGACTATTTCAGATGAAAACAATTACCCTATTCCTGGTGTGCCTGATCGCCCTGGCCACAAAACTCAAGGCGCAGGACATCATCATCAAAAAGAACCAACAGGAGATCAAAGCCGTCGTCGTCGAAGTCACCGACGCGGAGATCAAGTACAAAGCATACGGTGTCGCCGGCGGATCGGTGATCTCCATAAAAAAATCGGAGGTGTTCATGACCATCTATACCAACGGCTACCGCGAGTACTACGATGTGTCGGGCAAAACGCAACCCGAACAGGATTCCGCTAACGCTAAGAAGAAAAAGGGCCTCCTTGGGATTTTCAAGAAAAAAGGCTCGTAAACCTAAAAAATTTCATAGACATGTCCTTTGCAGAAGATATAAAACGCGCCATTCCCGTCGCCCAATCCCTGGCGAAGGAATACCAGCACGCCCAGTTCGGACCGCCACACCTGCTCACCGCGATCCTGCACAACGAGACCGGCCTGGCCTCCTGGCTGGCCGCCCAGCAAAAGGACATCCACTTCATGCGCGACTGGGCCGAGATCCGCATGGAGGAATACCCCCGCGGCAGCCGCGCCACCGAGAACCCGTCCGCCGACCCCAAAGCCACCGCCGCCCTCGAGCTCGCCGACATGGTCGCCCTCCAGCTCAACCGCGACGCGACCGATGGCGTGAGCATCCTGGCCGCGCTCCTGAAGCCCGGCGTGGCCTTCACCGCGGATCAGCTCAAGAGCTTCCCCGCAAGCCAAAAAGAAATTATGGACGCCGCGATCGCGGATGACGTGCTTGAACAAGCCCTGCGTTCACCGAACGGGAGCGGTGGCCACGGCGGGACCGGCGGCGGAGCCGCCAAAACGGGTGCCGCGGGCGGGTCCGGTGCGGATGGGGGCGTCGCCAACGCGTTATATCGCTTCTGCGTCGACAAGACCGCCCTGGCGGCCGAAGGCAAGCTCGACCCCATCATCGGCCGCGACCGCGAGCTCCGCATGGTCATGGAGGTGCTGGGTCGCCGCACCAAACCCAACGTCATCATCGTCGGCGAGCCCGGCGTGGGCAAAACCGCGTTGGTCGATGGTTTTGCGCAGCTTATAAACGCCGGACAAGTGCCGGACGCCTGGAAGGGCGCGCACCTCTTCGAGCTCGACACCGGCGCGCTGGTGGCCGGCGCGGCCTACAAGGGAGAGCTGGAAGACCGGATGAAGGGTATCCTGAAGGAGATCAAACAGCTGGGCAAGTCGATCCTCTTTATCGACGAGATCCACCTGCTCCTCGACAGCAAAAGCGCCCTCGGCACGGGCATGGTCAACCTCCTGAAACCGGAGCTGGCGCGGGGGGAACTCACCGTCATCGGCGCCACCACCAACGACGAATACCGTAAATACATAGAGTCCGACGAAGCCTTCAGCCGCCGTTTCGAGGTGGTCCGCGTCGACGAGCCCGATACCGACACCGCCGTCGAGATGCTCAAGCGCGTAGTGCCCCTCTACGAGACCCACCACAAGCTGAGCGTCGAGCCCGCGGCCCTGCGCGAAGCCGTTATCATGGCCAAACGCTACTCGAAGGACCGCTACCTCCCGGACTCCGCGGTGGACCTGATCGACCGTACCATGGCCGCGCTCCGCATCATGGGCGACACGTCACTCCGCGAACTGGCGGACTTCCGGCAACGCCTGGCCGAACTCGGTAACGGCGCCGACACCGATGCTGATGCGGTGCGCTGGGCGGAGCGAGGGCTCAAAGACAAGATCAGTCCCATCCTGGTCGCCCAATTGGAGCCGGAAGAGGAACTCGAAGTCCTGTCCGAACGGCTCGCACGGTTGGGGCGCCAGATCGACCACCTCGAAGCCCTCGCCCAGGAGACACGCGACACCGTTACCAAAGCCGACATTGCCAGCATCATCTCCTATAAGACCGGCATCCCGCTGGGTAAGATCCAATCCTCCGAGCGGGAGAAGCTTCTGAGCGTCGAAGACATCCTGCGGCGCCGCGTCATCGGCCAGGACCACGCCGTCAAGGCGGTTTCGGAGGCGATACTGGAATCGCGGTCGGGGCTGATAAAATCGGGTCAGCCGATCGCCTCGTTTTTCCTGCTGGGGCCTACCGGTACCGGCAAAACGGAGCTCGCCAAGTCGCTCGCCGACTTCCTCTTCAACGACGAGTCCTTCCTGATCCGCTTCGACATGTCGGAGTTCAAGGAGGAGCACAGCGCGGCCCTGCTCTACGGCGCCCCTCCGGGCTACGTCGGCTACGAGGAGGGCGGGATGCTCGTCAATAAGATAAGGGAGAAGCCCTATTCCGTCGTGCTCTTCGACGAAATCGAAAAGGCCCACCCCAGCGTCTTTGACATATTCCTCCAGGTGTTGGACGAGGGCAAGATACACGACCGTCTCGGCAAGGAGGGCGACTTCTCCAACGCGATCATCCTCTTTACGTCGAACATCGGGAGCGAGAAAATCGCCGAGACGTTTGCGCAGGGCGCGGTCCCGAAGAACGTCGACCTCATGGAGCTCATGGCGCGCCACTTCCGCCCCGAGTTCCTGGCACGCCTAACCGAAATCGTACCCTTCGCGCCCATCAGCGAAACCAACGCGGTGCGCATCTTCGACGTACACCTGAAGAGCCTGACCGACCCGCTGGGCAAGCAGGGTATCACGTTGGAGATCACGCCCGATGCAAAGAAACACCTGACGCTGAGCGGGTTCACGCCCAAGTACGGGGCGCGGCAGATCAAGGGGGTCATCCGGAACGACCTGAGACGACCGATCTCCCGGCGCATAGTCGCGGGGGAAGTCAAACGGGGCGACACGATCAAAGTCAGCCTGGACGCGGATCAAAAGGTAATTTGGGGCATAGAATCCGAATAAGATTTTGTATATTAACGAGTAACAAACTAGTCGATTATGTATAACTATGACATTGGCGGTCAGGAAGTGAACCAGGATGCCTCCGAAGGCATCGCCGACATTCCCCAGAACAGGACGCTGCTGATCGAGAAGCTGTCGACCGATCCCCCGCTGGCGCCGGAGATCGTGCCCGGTCTGAAGACGATAGGGGAGGTGTTCGATCACTTCCACCCCGAAAAGGAGGTCTCCTTCGAGACCGCCGACGGCGCGACCCAGCAGGAGACGTTGCACTTCTCCAGCCTGGCCGACTTCGGCAAACAGGGGATCATCAAGCAGAGCGCTTTCCTCAACGAGCTCAACCACCAATGCGACGACCTCCAGAAGTTCATGCGGCAGCTCAAGAGCAACAAGATCCTGCAAAAGGTCCTCGAAAATAAGGAAGCCAAAGAAGCATACCTCTCGGTCCTCCAGAGTATGATTAAAGAAATCGAACAATCCCACTAACCATGGCGGAAGAAAAGGAATTGAAACTAAAAACCCGCGAGTCGGAGATCGAAGGCAAACCCCTTGAGCAGCTCGCGACGGCCCTGATAAAGTTTGGCGGCTTTGGCATCGTGGAAACCACGGTGGACGGCGCCCAGAATCTCAACCCCGATAAGAAGGCACGGAAGAAGATCTTCCTCACGGAAGAAAGCAAGGCCGAAGAGCGTAAGGACCTCCTTAAGCGTCTCGAGCTCATCCGCGACCTCCTCGACTCCGCGGACTCGGTCCCGGAATTGGTAGAACAGGCGCAGGCAAAGGTGGATGAGGCGCAGGTACTGCTCTCCAAGAACCTCAAGAACGCCCTCGACGAAACCCGCGAGCTCGAAACGAGCTACCGGTCGGTCAACAACTTCTTCAAGAACACCGACCAGGACAAGGTGAAGAACGTATACGTGATGAACGCTTCGATGGAGCAGCTCACCGACCTGGACAATACGACCTTTATCGACGCGGTGAACGAGGAGCTCAAGGCGAACTACGACCGCCTCGACCTCCGCGACAACTACGCCATACTGTCTATCCCCGGCTA
Organism: Dinghuibacter sp.; assembly: GCF_035492835.1. NCBI lineage: Bacteria > Pseudomonadati > Bacteroidota > Chitinophagia > Chitinophagales > Chitinophagaceae > Dinghuibacter > Dinghuibacter sp. The sequence continues at coordinate 27,216 of NZ_DATJIY010000024.1, read as the reverse complement.
CCTCGGCTCCAAAAAGGTCGTCGACAAATGGGCCCGGATCGCCAACAAGAACAAGGTCATGCTCCTGACCGACTTCCAGCACCTGGACGGCCCGGACGACGTCATCGAGCTCTTCGAGTCCGACGACCTCACCGGGGGCGACCTCTACCTCTCCAATGTCATGATGACCTGTAACTGGCTCGTCGGCCGGGGTAAGGCCCAGGACGTCGGCGAAGAGGACGACCTCTACGTCCCGCCGTCGACCGCGCTCGCCGGCAAGGTCTATGGGACGCTGATGTCGCAGGTGGCCGCCGGCCGCAAGCACGGGGCGCTCAATGAAGTGGACGGGGTACGTTTTCCCTTGAAAAAAAGCGAGATCGCCCAGCTCGAGAAGATCGGTCTCATTCCGATGGTCAACGAGTATGGCAAGGTCATGCCCTTCTCCGCCAAGACCCTCTTCAACGGCGATAATATCGGTTTACAAACTTACTCGGTAGTGCGTGTATTCGACTACGTGACCAAGGTCCTCATCGACTTCCTGAACCGCCGCGCCTTCGAGAACTTCAACGTCAATACACGTATGGACATACAGAAGCAGATCGTGAAATTCCTCGACAGCATCACGGGGCCCGGGAAGCTGATCGAGAAGTTCAAGCTGCTCCGCCTCGAGCAGGACCCCAACCAGAAAGACCGGGTCTATCTCGACATCCACATGGTGCCCTATTTCCCAGCCAAGAATTTCATGATCAAACTGGACGGCCGTAAAGGGGACGACCCGGATTCCGCAGAATGGCAGGCGGAGTACGCACAGTCATAATTAGCGAAGCTGGCGCCAAGGCGCTACATTTTGCAGCAGCGCTTTGGCGCCAACGCAATTCCTTAACCAGGGAAATGATATACCTATGTCTTCATTCAGAGCAGAGCTCACCCTCGATAACCAGACCTTCGGTCTGAGCCGGTGTTATTTCGAGATGCACCGCTTCGCCGACGACCACGGCCGGCCGCAGTCGAAGCCGTATTGGTCGACCTGGATCAACATGGAGTCCACCGACAAGACGACCATCGCCAACTGGATGATGGACCCCAAGAAGACGCTCGACGTCACGATCACCTTTTACCACACCGACCAGAACAGCAAGTTCCGCGAGATCAAGCTGAGCAAGGCGTCTTGCTACCTCTACCACGAACGCTTCGAGTCCGACGAGAACTACGGCCTGCTGCGGTTCCAGGTGATGGGGGACGAGGTGACCATCAACAATTCGGTCAACTACAAAAACGCCTGACCATGTCTTTTGCCTACAACCTCCACGTCGATGACAAGGACTTCGCCCTCCTGGCCTTCGGGTACGACCTCAGCCAGGACGCGCTCCAGGACGGCAAACCCGCCAGCGGGGTCCGCGGGGGCAGGATCAGATTCCTGATGGAGATCCTCGACGAGTCCTTTTTTTCCAGCTGGATGTTCGACTGGAGGAGCACCAAGGACGGCTCCATCACCGTCAACCGCATCGACCAGGCCTCCAAGTTCAAGGAGATCAAGTTCACCAAGGCCTATATGATGCAGACGGCCGAAAGTTTTGGCGAAGGGGACGCCATACTGATGTCGCCCGAGGCTGTCGGCCCGATCCCCCACGAGATCTACCAGTGGACCAGCCGGCTCCAGAACCGGATGGATCGGAGCTATGTCCTTTTCTGCGAAATATCCGCTCAAACGATCAACGTCGATGGGATTGCCCATGACAATAAATGGTAAGCTATGCCCGTAGTAATAAACGAACTTCAAGTTACGCCCCAGCCGTCGGCGCCTTCGGCGCCGAGGACGGGCCAGATGGTCAGGACGAACATCGAATTGCAGGGCAAGAAAATTGCCCGTTGCCTCGGCCTGACCCTCACCCAGGACCTGCACAACCACCATTATTTCGAGATCATCGTCCCCTATGACGAGCTTGAATCAAAGGACAGCGCCTTCTTCGACAACGCCCACCAGCAGGTGGTCGGACAAATAATCAAGATCAGCTTTGACAAGGCGCTGGAGGACGGCAGCTTCGACTTCCAGTTCAAGGGCGTCGTCACGGGTCTTGGCCTAAAGCAAAAGGACCTCTCCAGCGTCTTTGTGATCAAGGGCTACAGCCCCACCATCGTGATGGAGGACGTCACCATCCGGCAGGCCTTTGTCTCCAAGAGCCTGGGCGACATCTTCAAGGGCGTCACGCTGGCGCTGTATCCCTCCAACGTCCTGAAGCGGAACTTCAACCCCCGCCACACCGATACCATCGCCTATTCCGTCCAGTACGACGAAACCAATTTTACTTTCCTGAGCCGGCTGGCGCGGGAATACGGGGAATGGTTCTACTACGACGGCACCCAATTGTGCCTGGGCGACCCCGACGACGGGGAGAGCAAGGACTTCAAGGTGGACGGCATCCAGACCTTCAACATGTCGGTCGACCTCAAACCCATCAAGTTCAACCTCTCGTCCTACGACTATACGAAGAACGAGACCGGCAACGTCGACTCCGACAGGGAAGAGGTGGACGGCCTCAACCCCTTCGGGTCGTTTGCCCTGAACGAATCGCGTAACCTGTTTTCCAACGACGCGGAGCTGCAGCCCTTCGCGTTTCCCGCGAGCGATTCGGACCTGATAACGGAGGTCAAGGAACGTCTGAGCGGCATCGCCGCCAAAATGGTGGTCTTCAGCGGCAGCGGGGTCACCCCGGAGCTGTCGATCGGGACGGTGATCAAGGTCAGCGGCTCCATGCCCCAGATCGGCGGCCGGTCCAACGACGACAGTTTCGGCGACTACCGGGTCACGGGTATCGTCCACCGCGTCGACGACAAGGGCAATTATTCCAGCCAGTTCACCGCGGTCCCCAAATCACTGAAGATACCCCCGGCCAATCCCAACGTCACGCGCCCGATCGCCTACCCGCAAGTAGGGACGGTCCTCGACAACAGCGACCCGGAGAAGCTCGGCCGGGTCAGGGTCCAGTTCAATTGGTCCACCCCCGACGGGAACAACGTGGAAACCACCTGGGTCAGGGTCGGGACCTTTTACGCGGGGGGTAACGACGGCAAAGGCTGCTTGTTCATCCCGGAAGTGGGTGCGCAGGTCATGATCGACTTCGAGAACGGCGACCCTAACTATCCCTTTGTCCAGACCAGCCTCTATCCAAAGGTGTCGGGTACCCGCGGCGCCGCCGCCAACAACGGTCAAAAGCTCGTCTACACGATGGGCGGTAACACCATCGACATCGAGGACGACACCCAGCAGGGCCCTACCATCACCATCACCAATTCAAACAAGACCGACACCGCGATCACGATCAGCTTTAACGGCGACGGCTCGATCGAGCTCAAGACCCAGGGCAAGATCGACGTCACGGCCACGCAGGACCTCACCCTCAGCGGGAACAACGTCAACATCAAGGCCCAGCAGAAGGTGAAGATCGACTGCACCGATTTCGAGCTCGACGCCACGGACGCCGCCAAGATCAGCGCGGTCGACATCGACCTGGAGGCATCGGATTCCTTCAAGGCATCCGGTATCAACTCGGAAATGGACGGCACCGCCCAGTGCAAGGTGACGAGCTCGGGGCAACTGCAAATCCAGGGCACCATGGTCCAGATCAACTAGTTTTTTCAAACAGCAAAAAATATCACCTATGTCATCATTCAAAGCAACGCTAAAAGTCGACGGTAAGTCCTTCGACGTCGTCGCCTGCACGTACTCGTTTACGCAGAACACCGACGAGCGCGGCCGTCCCGCTTCCGACGTCCGCAAGAACCACATGAAGGTCACCATCGTCGCCTCCGACGACGACAAGGTCCTCGGGTGGATGATCGATCCCTACAAAAAGACAAACGGCTCGGTCACCTTCGAAAAGATCGACCAGGCCTCGACCCTGAAGGAGATCAAGTTCGAGGACGCCTACTGCGTCTCCTACGAAGAGGACTTCGACGCGGTCAACGCCCAGGCCATGACCGAAACCTTCGAAATTTCCGCCCGTAAGATCACGGTCGGCAGCGCCACCCATGAAGACAAATGGTAAACCTCAAAACTTCAAACAATGTCATCGTTCAAAGCAACACTCAAAGTCAACGGTAAAGAATTCGACGTAATTGGCGTCAGCTATCTCTTCAGCCAGAAAACCGATGAAAAGGGCCGCCCCGCCTCCGACGTCCGCAAAGGCAACATCACCGTCTCCATCGTGGGGTCCGACGACGACTCCCTCCTGGGCTGGATGATCGACCCCTACAAAAAGACCAACGGCTCGATCGTCTTCGAAAAGATCGACCAGGCGTCGACCCTGAAGGAGCTCAAGTTCGAGGACGCCTACTGCGTAGGTTTCACCGAAGCGTTCGGCGCCAACAACAACGACCCCCTGACCATCACGCTGAATATTTCCGCGCGGAAAGTCACTGTTGGTTCCGCCACGCACGAGGATAAGTGGTAAGCAAGTGCCGCCGTCCGCGGCGGCGGCTCTTAGAACCCTCCCGCCTTTTTGATCGCCGATTCCACCTCCTGGTACTTGGCCCTCCAGGCATTCTGGTCGGGATAGGAGGATTTGATCTTCTTGAGGATTTCCTGACTTACGAAATAGTACGAGTCCCTGTTGGAGGGGCTTGACTCTGTCTTGCCCTTTTGGAGCAGGTCGTTGGCTTCGTCAAAGAGCACGCTCGTGCTGCTGGCGCCGCCGCCGGTCGTGGCCGGCACGCCGCGGTAAGTCTTATATTGCTGCAGCGCCGTGTTACAGTCGTTGTACTTCTGCGTGAGGTCGGCGATCTGCGCGTCCTTGGCCTTGAGCATATTCTGCGTGGCGGGATCGGGACCGCCGCCCCCGCCGCCCGCGGGCGCCGGCCCCTTCGTCGCCGCCGCGATCATATTTTCCGTCTTGAGCTGCTGGTCCTGCTCGTTCAGTTTCCGGTTCGCGTCGTCGAGCCCGGCCGCTTTTGCGTTGGCGTCGCTGGCCGCCTGCTTGAGCACGTCGATCGTCTTGCGGTAGGTCAGCGTGACGTCCAGCAGCTGGATATAGTTCTGGTAGTTGGTCAGGACGATCGGCCGGAGGGCGCGCGCTGTGTCGTTCTTTATGTTCTCGAGCGTGCTGCGGATGTGGTCCTCCAGGTTGTCGCGCTTGAGCTGCAGCGCCTGCTGGCCCGCCACGTCGGTCGCCTGGACCGTCAGCCGGTCCTTGTCGTTCTGCACCAGGTCCGATATGTCGGAGTGGATGCCCTTCACCTTTTCATTCAGGTCCTTTTGCTGGCTTTCGTCCTGTACATACGCGGACAGGTGGTGATTCATCACCCTCAGCGGGCTGGCGAAGATCAGGTAGGCGCCGGCGAGGAAGAGGACGACCAGGACGGCGTTTACGATCAGGAAGTTGCGGATGGCTTCTTTTCTTTCGGCTTGGTTAAGCGGTTCCATGATATGTTTTTTTTGCGCTGGGTCATTTAGCTCAATGGGCTCCACCGCTTCGGCGGCGTCTTTTGCTGCTCGGGTTGTGGTGGCGGCGGCGGGGGCGGTGCCTGCTGTTGCGTCGCGGGTTGTTCGATGACAAAGACGCTCTGGCCCTTCTTCTTCCCGATGAACTCGAGCTGCGAGAGCTTCTGGAAGATCCCGCCGTACAGGCTATAGACCTGGTTGACCTCCTGGAATACGGTCAGCAGGTCAAAGTGGTTATAACCCACCTGTAGCGCCCGTAGCGTCTGGTTCTCGATCGTCCCACCCTGGAGCTCCCCCCACTCGGCGAAGTACGCCAGCATTTCCTCCCGGTCCTTTTCGCTATAGGTCTGTAAAAGCGTAAATAGATAGTAGACCCGCGACATCATCCATTCGCAGGTATACACCGGCGGCTGGGACGGCAGTATCCAGCGGTACGCCAGGCGGCCCTGGGCGAAGTGCTCCAGGAGCTTTTCGCTCAGGCGCATGATCGAGGCCGTGAGCGAATTCTGCGGTTGCGCGCGGCTGTTGACTTTTTGGATGATCCGGATACAATTCTGCTCCCAGGTTTCGGACGCCTGCCGGAAACGCTCGTACCATTCCCGGGTCTGGGCGATGCTCGTCATCGCCGTACAGCTGGGGATGAAGTCCTTTTGGACGACCAATTCCCCGTTGGCGAACGATATTTTCCCGACGACCAGCCCGCTCACCAGCTGAGCCGGTACCAGGTACTCGGCGGGGACCAGGTCCAGCGTCAGGGTCTCGCGGGTATAGGGGTGCCGGGGCGGGGTCTCCTGTACGGGCACGTCGCCTTCCGGCGCCCGGTTGAAGAGGTCCGCCTGGAGCACCACGAAGAGTTGCTGCGCCTGGCTGGTTTGCAGTCCGAACCGGGCCGCCAGCTCGGGGAAGCTCGCCTGGAGCGTCACGCCGAGACCCGGGTGGACCTCCAGCCGCGTCCCGTTCGGGGTGACGCCCTTGCACGAAAGGACCTCCACACGGATCAGCTGGTTGGCGTCCGTCGTGATCCGCACCTCCAGCGAACGGTCCGCCGGCAGGATGCCGAAGTTGAGGTCCGATAGGCCACGGGCGGCTACGTCCCGCACCTGCTCCGCGATATACTGCCCGGTTTCCTCGAAGTGTCTCCGGGCGATCTTCATTCCGTCGATCCAATTTACCGGCAGGTGTGTCAAATCCGAAAGCATACAGGTTATTTTATAATGTCTGCGCGCCGAAGGCGCGTCATAGTATCGTGGTATAATCCAATCGCCCGGCAAAAGCGCGTTCATCCCCGAGCGTAAAGGCGGGCAAACACCCCTCCAGGTCCGGCTCGAACACGACGTCCTGCTCGATGGGCGTCAGCGCCCCCGCCAGGTATTCCAGCGTTTGCAACCCGCTACCCCCCGGCAGCAGGTCGTCCAAATCTTCCGCGCGGTTGGCCCTGACCGTGACCCGCAGCGCCAGCTGGGTGTCCACGACCTCCCCCGGGAGCAGGCTGTCCACGCCCAGGTACGCGTCGCCGAGGAGCGGTACGTCGTCCAGCCATGTCCTGGCAGGCGGCGCCGTCCGCACCGTGACCGGGTAGCCGGCGATGTTTTCCAACACAAACGCCAGCCGCTCGTTATCCCCGCCAAAGCGGTGCAGCAACGGCAATATCACCCCCAATTTACTCCGCTGAAAACTCGTCAGGTGCTCCGGCATATCCCACAGCAACCCCATCAGCTCCCCTGACACATCGCTGTTGGTCTCGAAGATGAACTGCCGTTCCTCCCATTCCAGCCGCAGCAGCAACCGGCTCAATTCCTGTTCATACGGCAGGAAAAACATCCGCGCCCCCTTCTCCCGTTCCGCCTGCCGCGCGATGTCCTGGACGCCGCTTTTGACGCCGGGTTCGGGCTGGTGGATCAGGTCCTGGGGCAGCCGGTCGTAGAGGCCCTCGCGGTTGATGTGGACCGCGAGCCGCTTCCGGCGGCTTTGTCCGACCTCCATCTCCTCGACCTTCTCGATCTCCCGGGAGAAATTCCGCCGGAACAGCGATTTGCGGAGCACCAGGATGTCGTCGGCCGACAGCCCCAGCGCGCCGAGCTCGGCGAGGATCACCTCCAGGCGGATGTCCGCCTCCGGTAGTACGACGTCTTTTATGTTGATGCGCTCGTTCATCGGGAGGCGCCTTTTAGGACGAACTGATAGGGCACGTTCCCCGCGGATTGCCGCTCGATCTTCAACTGCAACGTGCGCAGCCTTTCCTGCCAGTCCTGGGCGTTGAGCCCCCCCGGCGCGGGCGTCACATATACTTGTATACAACGCATAAACCCCTCTTCCTTCCCCGTCCCGCGGACGTAGGCCTTGCGCACGTCGAGCGAAGCCAGGTCGCTGCCGAGCTCCGCCCGCACAAACGCCTTCACGTCCTCCAGCGTCACCACCCGGTGGTGCGTGAGGAGCATGCGTTTGTATTGATCGATCTTTTCCTTGTCCGATAACCGGGCGCGTCCCCCGAACGTCGACTGAATCATATAGATCGAACCCTGGCGCACCGTCCCGTTCTGATAGGGTGTCAGCTTGGAGCCCAGCGGGATCTTGTTGGCGATCTCGCCGTTGCTCGTCCAGTATTCGATGAGGATGTTCGCGCCTTCCCGCCGCGGCCGGACCATCAGGTAAGGGTGGGGCGAGCGGTTGCGGCTTTGGCCCTTGACCTTTTCCTCCAGCCGGGCGTGGATCTGGTTGAGGTCGCGTATATTCTGCTCCAGGAAGTCTTCTCCCAGGGAAGAAAAGAACGCGCTTTCTTCCCGTATCAATTCGGTGAGCGCCGCCAGCGTCTGGTACGTATCGCGCTCGTCAAAACGGTTGATCCCGTACCGGAGCGCGTACGTCTCCGGCGGCTGGTTCCCCGACACACCGAAGGGGATCAGGCGGATCGCCGTCCCCTGGCTGTTGGTGACCTCCTTTATCGACAGGAAAATGCCGTCGCTGTCGAGCGGCACGATGTTCATCGTCTGCATCAGCTTATAGGTCATCCGGTTCAACCGGCGGTTCAGCACCGGTATCGCGTTGATGCTGCAAAACAGGCTGTCCAGGGCTTCCTCCGGGAGCGCCGTGGGGAGGCGCACCTCCACCCACGTCAGCGGGTCGCGCAGCTCCTGGAGGTCGCGCGCGGCGAACCACTGCGTAAACGCCGCGGGGTAGGGGAGCCGCTCAGTGGCCGTGCCCACGCCGCCGGTGATCGTCACGAAATGCCTCGCATAATGCTGCCCGGCCTCTTGCTCGGTCTTCTGCATCGAATCGAACTCGTGCTCGATCCCATCCATCCCCGCGGGCACCTCCTCCCATTCGGGAAAGCCCACGCGGACGTTCAGCGGCCGCCCTCCCGCGTACCACGTGGCATACGGGAGATAGGCGTACCAGGCGTCCGCCCCCGTGCGGTTGGCCCAATAAAAGAAAAACGAGAGCCCCTCCAGCCCGGTGGCCTGTGGGGGAAGCTCGAGTCCTATCCAGAAACTTTGGTATTGCTGCTGCGGGACGCGCCCAGAAGAGACCGCCAGCGACTGCTTCTGCGCGCCGTCATGGACGCGGAAGAGCTCCCGCCGGGAGGCCACCGTTTTCACCGAGCCATCTACGATCCGCATCGGAAAAGCGGGGGAGAAAAAACAATCGACCATCGGCGCATCGCGCCGCAACTCCGGGTTGGGCGCTTTGAATACGAACTGTGCGTCGGGGTAGAGCGTCGAGACGGGTTCGGTGGAGCGGACCTGGAGCACGCCCGTGGCTGGTTTGGCGTCCACCGTGCCGGGATGCAGGAGCTGCGCCAGGCGTTCGAGCATACGGTGCTGGGCCTTGGGGATTTCCCCGGCCACCCTTTCGACTTCCACCGACAGGGCCTCCATCAACAGGTTGACCAATGGGTCGAAGTCGTCCATTTCGGTTTCGGAGAAACCCCATACTTCGGCCGCGCGTTTGAGCAGACGCGCGCGCACCCTTTCCCGTGAAAAATATTTATGGTCGAGTTCGTTGGGTAACATTTACGCTGGTCGATTTTTTCGCCCTCTTCGTCGATTATTCCCTCGCCTGTCCTGGTTTTTCACGTCCCCCCTTTTATCGATTTTGTCAGAGCTTTCATCGAAAAGTAGGTAAATTTTCGCGATTAAACGCGTATTTTGTATATAAGATTTACAGCTATGGGACAACCCGCCGCACGTTTAACCGATATGCACGTTTGCCCGATGGTGACCCCCGGTCTCCCGCCCATTCCCCACGTAGGCGGCCCGGTCGTCGGCCCGGGCGCCCCCACCGTCCTGATCGGCGGTATGCCCGCCGCCGTCGTGGGCGACACCTGCGTCTGCGTAGGCCCGCCCGACTCCATCGTGATGGGCTCCACCACCGTCCTGATCGGTGGCAAACCCGCCGCCCGCATGGGCGATACGACGGCCCACGGGGGGACGATCACCCTGGGGTGCCCTACCGTCTTGATTGGTTGATGACCGGCCGGAGCGGCGTGTAGAAACGCATCCGGTCCCCGTTGCCGACACCGCTGACCGCGGTGTGTTGCCCCGCATAGAACATTTCCACGCGATAAGGGCCGTGCGCCTCGATTTCCCAGCATTGGGGCTCGATGCCGCGCACAAAATACACCTGCAACGTGTCGTTCGGATTCCTTCCGGACGTTTGAAAAGGCAGTATGGTGGTCAGCGCGTTTTTCCCAAAAGCCACCTCCCGCCCATTCATATACCGCCGGTCCCCCGCCGTGACCTGCCGGACGTGGACGTCACGGCCAAAGATGAAGATGGTGTTGATCGCCAGCTGAGCGTCCGCGAACAGGCTTTGGGGGAGCCGGTCCTTGCGGCCGGCCACCGAGAGCGGGATGGCGATACAGTTACCGCCGCTGGAGGGGTTCCCGGTCCAGGGCGGCGCCGACAGGTCGTTGAAGTGATAGCTCCACGTCCCGTCGGATTTTATGGCGATGAAGTTGCTCCCATTGGCATAGTAGTCGTGGCGGTCCGATCCGGGCACATAGATCGACCGGTTGGGGTCGTAGACGAAGATACGCTTTATGGAACCGGAGACATCCTCATAGTAGGGGACCAGCACGTGCGCGGAGTCCGTGGGGATGAGCGACTGCGAGACGCTGATGACCGGCTGATCCCCCTGGGCGAGGTATTTCCCGACCTGGTAGTACGCATAGTTGCCGTCCCGGTTTTCCTGGGCGGCGATCACGTCGAGCAGGAAGACGAGGAACCCCCGGTTGATCTGGTTGCCATGGGTGATCATGATGGCTTGTACGAGCTTTGGGTCCAGCGCGCCCGACAGGCTGGACCTCGCGGGATAGATATAGGGCGGGTGACAGAACCCCATCCAGCCGCCGTCGGACATCATCAACATGGCCATCACGTCCATGCCGTAACAAAACCCCGCGTTGAATAACTTGTCTTTATAGAGGTCGTTGTAGAAGATCTGGTCGAAGTCCCCGGCCGGGTTGGGCGCGACGCCCACAAAGGTGGCGCGGAAGTTGTCCCAGGAGACGTTCCCGGAGTCCATGTTCCCGAAGGCCCAGGTATTTTCGCGAAGCCAGGGCGTGTCCACGGCCTGGGCGGAAGCGGCCGGGGAAGCGGCCAGGAAAGCCATCATACAAAGGCCGGGCAAGAGTGCTTTCATATGCTAGGGAGTTATGAGTTTGACGGTAGACAAAGCCGATAGCTTCCCGTCGGTCTTCAGGAGCGCGACCTTGTAGTAATAGGTTTGACCATGGGTGACGCTCGCGTCGGTATAGGTATCGCCTTGCACCGGCGCCTTGACAATCGGGTTGAATACCCCCGTGGCGGACGCCGACCGGTAGACGATAAAGCCCTTATCCGTGACCGGGTCGAACGCGGGCGTCCAACGCAAAACCACCGAGCAGGGCGCCGCGGTGGTACCGATCGTATCGATCACCGGAGCGGGCACCGCGGTCGTGCTGAAGGTAAAGGTACTCACCGAGGCCGCCAGCTCCAGGGAGGTTTGATTACCCCCGTAGTCGATCCCCACGACTTTGTACCAATAGGTCAGTTTGGGTTGAACGGTTTTGTCCAGGAAAAACCCTTGGCTCATCCAGGGCATAGCCTGGACCGGTATGCTATCGCAGGGCAGCACGGCCGGTGCGTGATAGGGTGACGTGAGTACCTGGGGGGATTTTGGTGGGAGCTCCACGGTCATGCCGCCCACCCACGTAAAGTCGGTGACGGGGGGCTCCTTGCCTGGAATGGCGCCTTGGGCGCGATACACCTGGTAGGCCCGTATGTCCTGGGAGGGAGGACCGACCCATTGGACGAGGATGCTCGCCGGCAGCGCGTTCAACCCCGTGATGGTGGCGGCTTCCGGGGGTGTGGTGTCACGCAGGTGCGCACACACGATCTGTTGTTGTTCGGCGGGCGTGGGCACGGGGAAAGCGCCGCTTTCGTTCCCGGAAGAGTCCTTGGCTTTTACCCAGTACGCATAACAGAGGGGTGAGCCCGGCGGCACGGTGTAGTCGTCGAGCATATAGTGTCCCGCGGCCTTGGCCCGTTTGGCGGAGTCCTGGGTGATCGTCCCCAGGAAAACGAAGGTGCCGCTGCAGGGGCAGGGGAATGTTTTTCGGTCATTCACGGCCAGGGTGGGAGGGACATAGCTCTTCACGCCCGTATTGGCATCGGGCGTGCCCGCATACCAGCTGCGGCAGGTATCCGGCCGGTCGCAATTCACCCACTGCCCCAAATGACACAGGCTGCGGTAAACCGTGTATTGCGCCATGTCCGGTTCGGTATTGAGCTGCCACATCACCGAAATATGGTCCTCGAAACCCTTTGCCATGACGCCCTTGACGATACGCGGCGCCGTGGTATCCTTGACGATGGCGGATACCGCCGTTGACCAGGGGCTGATATTACCCGCCACGTCCACCGACCGGACGCGGTACCACCAGGTTTTGTCCCCGTACTGCGCGCGCAAGCCGCTATAGGTGTCCAGGGTGTCGTCGGTATGGAGGCCCTTCCGCGCGGGGACGATGTTGGCCACCAGGGTGGGTGTCAGCGTGAGCGGGCTGCCAGACCCCGTGAAGCGGTAGACCTTGTACGTGACCGAGCTGTCGGGTTGTTCCTGCCGGCCTTTGACGTCCCTGGTGACCTGGGTCCAGCCGACGCGTACATACCCGTGCACGTCGTCCACCGACGTCGTCAGGTTCCCCGGCGCCACCGGCGGCGTGGTGTCCCTGGGCGTCACGGCGGCAGCCGGTCCGGAAGCCGTCCCCGGGCGCAGGAAGAAGTCCAGGGCTTTTATGCGATAGAAGTAGGCGGTGTTGTCGGACGGCCCGTTTACGTTTACGCCGGCGACGATATGTGTGACGGGGTGACCCGTGGCGTCATAGTGCTGGAAGTCGACGTACCCCAGCGCGTTCGGCACGAGGGTGTCCCCGTTGAGCTGGCGGGTAAAGGTGGATGTATAGGGGCTGGGATTGACCCGGGTATAAGGCCCACCCGCATTGGTAGCGCGTTCGACGGCATAACCGGCCGCCCCGGGAACGGTCGCCCAGTTGACCTGCGCGGTGGCGTCCCCGGCCTGTGCCTGTACCTGGCCAGGTGCGGCCAGCGGCGACACCACACCGGCGGTGACCGCCAGGTCGGTGGCCACGGTCGTCCCGGGGCCTATCGCGACAATCTTATACTGGTAAGCCTGACCATTCGTGACGCCGTGGTCCTCGTACCCCAGCCCCACCGCCTCCGCGACCGGCATGTTGCTGGCCGTAAGAACGGCCAGGCGCTGGCGCTTGGCGCTGGTCAGCGAACCGTTGACCAGACAGGGATTGAATAGCGTTGTGGAGTCCGCCAGGCCGGCCGCGACCAATTTCCAGGCCGTGGAGTCCAGGCCGTGTATCAGCAACGCACGTATGGCGGCGCAACCGGTGGCGGGTTGTATGGGCGTGGGGTTGACCGGCGCGGCCGGATAGGCAGGATCGGCCGCCGGTTTACGGAAGACATTATAGCCCGTGGCGCCGCTGACGGAAGGCCAATTGAGCGCCACGTACAAACCGGGGCCCGGGTTGGACGTGACGGCGATCTGGGCGTCGGCCGTGCGGATGAGCACGCTGAGCATCAGGAAGACGCGGAATCCTTTCATCTGTGTCATTTTAATTAATATAGAATCCCTGTGCAGAATTGAGCCCGATGGTGACGCTCACCGACCCGCAGAAGACCCAAAGGACGCAGGCATGGAGTCCTACCGATCCCTGAAAGGAGAAGGGATAGGGCCCGATGATCTGCAGGTCGAAGCTGGCGCCCGCGGAGACGAGACCGCCGAGGATCTCGCCGTTGATCGATCCCCCCAGGTTCCCGACGATATAGGGCAGACCCACGCCGGATGTCAGCGCGCCGAGGGCGCCGGCGCCCTGGGGTGTGAGCATAAACGCGCCCAGACCCAGGAATACCTCGTATTGCCCGGAGACGATATAGAGGTTCACGCCTTGCTGGACGTGGATATAGCCATAGATCCCGGATAGGTTGTCCGGCAACGCCGCGGTGTTCAGGGCATATTGCGGAGAAGTCCCCATCAGCACCCAGGCATCGGCCTTTGGCGCGTTGTGCCCGATATAAAAACCGGACCCGAGCGTGGTCCCCGTGCCGCCGACCAGCGTAATCCCACTCATGATGGTGAGGGCGACCTGTCCCTGGAGCGACTGGTAGTCGGTGCCCAGGTGCCAGTCGAGCTGGCCCTGCGCCTGCAGCGAATTCCCGCTGAGCACGTCGCCCTCTCCCAGGGAGATGTCCCCATCCACTTCGCCCTCGATAAAGCCCTGCGCCTCGTTGACGGTCAGTTGGGCGTGCCCGTTGACCTCAGCGTCCAGCGAGAGCGCCAGCGACAGGCTGCACATCCCGTCCAGGGTCAGGCGTTGCATGCTGGGCGTGACCTGCAGGATGGCCGAGAGATAGTCGCCCGCCCGGATGACGGCGCTAAGGTTGGCCGCGTTGGAGATCGACCCCCCCACCACGACGTTGTCGATGTCGTCGCCGTGTACGCAGGCACATCCCCAGATCTGGGTCAGGTTGGACACATCGGCTACGGGCCCCAGCGCGATGGCGTGCATGTCCGTCGGGTCGGTCCCCATACGGATACAGGTGCCGCGGCTGCTCATGTCGAGGGTGGACCCGACGCCGGAGCCACCCGGCAGGCATCGCAGCGCGCTCGTTCCCGTTCCCACGAAGCCGTCCTGGCTGGTCGCGTTATAGTTGATGTCGAACTGGAACAAACCGAGCCCGTCATGCCAGTTCCCGCCGACCGACCGGTGGGTCGGCAGGAAGTCGCCGGTCGGGGCATTGCTCAGGGAGACCTCGCGTCCGTCGAAAGGATCGGCCTGGTGTGCGGGCACATAGCTGTCGACGATGTTCAGGTAGTCCCCGCCGAAGAAATGGAAGTGGGCGTTCCCCGCGACATGGAGATAGGGTTTGGAACCCGGATAGGGTGATAGCGCCACGGCCGTGGGCACGAAGTCAAATTTGTCAAAGGATTGGTTGGCCGAATTATAGTCGAAGAAAAGACGACCCACCGACCCGTTGGCCAGGATTTCCCCCCAGGTCAGCCAGAAGGGTTGCGCGAAGTGCCTTTTTTCCGACAGCCCGCTGGCAGTGAGGATGATCTGACCCGTGCGCCCGCTCAGGGTGCCACCGCTGGCGAACCCCGGTTTCTGGACGAGCGCCAGGCCCCAGTAGGACAGCGAATCGTTGAGACCGATACCCACCTGTCCGCCCGCGTTGTTGGCCGTGGATGTAAAGAAGATGCCGTCCACCACGAAGTACCCGCCGGTGGGTTGGGGCTCCTTCAGGATGGACTTATAACGGCACTGGACAACCGCGCTTTCCCAGCATTGGAGCTCGATGGCGTCGACATATTTGACCGCGACCGCCCTGTTTTGGTCGCCCACGGGGAGGAAGGTAAACGGCGTGACCCCGTCATACAGCGATTGGGACGGGTCGCCTATATACACGCTGTCCGCCCTGCCGATCCGGGTGTGGATGTTGCACGCGACCCCTTCCGAGGCGACGTTCAGCCACCCGCTGCGCTGGTAGAGCAGTCCGAAGTCCAGGTGGCTGCCGCTCAGGCTGACCGCGGGTTTTTGCGGGTCGAAGTGGGTGGGGGACTGGAGCGTATTGACAAAAAGGGTGCTGAATGCCTTGAAGGTGACGCCCTGGAACCCCAGGCTGTCCACGTCGCGCAAGCTCAGGTAGCGCACCGAATCGAAGATCGACGCACCCCCGCTCAAGGGTGGGCGGAAAGGCTTGGGCTGCGCCGCGAAATACACCATGGCGGCGCTGTCGATCCCCCCGATCCCAAACGACTTCTGATCGCCGCCGCCCGCGTGTACGAGGTCTCCCCAGCACACGTTTATCCCGGCGGGGACGGTGACGAGGCCGATCGCGTCGAGGTTGCGGGTGATCGCCAGCAGCGGACGGGGCAGCACCACGTCCGCATCGTTCAACAGCCGTGCCGCGGTCCGCGGCAGCCGTATCCGGCCGCCCAACATCAACCCGCTGAAGACCTGGCTGGAATCCAGTACCAGCCGGGCGGTGTCGAACGTTACGATGTATCCCAGGGGCTGGGCCGGCGCATACGTATACGGCTGGGCCAGCACCATGGTCGCGGCAAGGCCGCCCGCGTCCACGGAGGCCAGGGTATAGAGATAATGACCTTGCAGGTAGCCGGTGTTAGACAGCACCGTGTCCCCGGGGCTGCCATCGGAACCGCCGTTCAACAGGTCCACGCCCTTCCACGCAGCCGGGTGTCCGTCCGCCGCGTATGATTGGGTGGCGCTGAAGTCCGCGACATATCCCCGTCCGTGCACCGCCAGGGTGGTGTTCCCCACCGTGAAAACGCCATAGTTGGAATCGGGCAGGACTTTATAGAATTCGCACGCGTTCGTGAGGCTGATCGTGCCCAGCCCGATGGTGGCCCCCTGGCAACCGCCCGTCCCGCTTAGTGTAGCGGGCAGCCGCAGCCGGGCGCCCGCCTCCGCGTTCTGGCCGGGTCGGATGGTCACCGTGTCCACTTCGAGGCTAAAGCCCGGCGCGACGTTCAGGCTAAACCCGCCGCCGGTGGCCATGCCCGCGCTAACGGTTCCGTACCCCCGGCGAAGGGGGTGTGTCGTCACCCCGGTAAAATGCACGGTGACACCCGGCCAGCGCAGGCCGTTCCGCAACCGGTTTTCGAAGATGATGATCGGCCGCTGACAGCCGAAGTGGATCGTGCCCGTGCCCGAAAGACCGGTGTAGACCAGCCCCTTTGCGTCATAGGCGCCGCGGGAAACGAACGAGTCCACGACAACGGTGAAGTTGCCGAAGTTCAACGTGTCCGGCGGAGAGATGAGACGGATGGGTCCAATCGGTCTTATGGGTCGAAGCAGCGTGTCCTGCGCTGTCGCTGCCTGGTGTAAAAACAACACACAAAGGCAGACAAGGGGCCTTGGTATTTTCTTGGTTAGTCCCATGAGTAGTGAGCGGTTGAATCGGGGACAAAATTTTAAACTTTTCAGGTCAATTGAAAGCGTACATATACGCGACTTGTATCGAAAGCGTACGCCGCCTTTTTATGTAGTCATTGCTCCTCAGGCCATTATAGGTGGCATTCCCTTTGTTCACCCTTGGACATGTACCGCAACTACCTCCTCGTGGCCCTGCGCCAGTTCCGCCGCCAGAAGATGTACGCTGCCATCAAGATCGGCGGCTTCGCCCTCAGCATCACCGCCTGCGTCCTGATCGCGCTGTATATCCGCGATGAAATGGCGATCGACAGCCATATCCCCGACGCGGACCGCGCCTTCCGGTTTGTGTCCGACTGGCATAAGGTTGGCCAGGGCATTTTCTCCTCTGACCCGGCGCCCCTCGGACCCGCGCTGACCGAGAACTTCCCGCAGATCGAAAAGGCCGGCCGGGTGATGGGCAACGCCCTGTTTGACAAGGCGGGCGCCAACCAGGTCCGGACCGCACAGCAGACCCAGAACACCTACGAGGAAAAATTCGTCTTCGCCGACCAGGCCTTCATGGACGTGATGGGTTTCCCGATGCTTTATGGCCAACCGGGTCACGCGCTCGACGCGCCCTATACCGTCGTCATACGGAAACGCATAGCCGACAAATACTTCCCCGGGCAGAACCCCGTCGGCCAGGTCGTTATCCTCAACGACGACAAGACGCATCCCTATACCGTAACCGGCGTCATACCGGATTACACCTCCGTTTCCTCCGTCACCGAGGACTGGTTCCTCACCCTCAAGGGCGTGGAGCTCTGGCCGGGGGAACAAGGCGATTGGGGCGCCTACAACTATTCGACGTTTTACAAGCTCAAGCCCGGCGTCGACCCGGTTGCCTTTGGCAAGTTGATGTCGGCGACGCTCGCCAGGCGCTACTATGTACCCAACATGAAGGCCAACGGCGACAATGACGCGGAAAAAAAAGGCGCGCTGTTAAGCGTCTACATGCAACCCCTCCGCGACGTCTACCTCCATTCCAGCGGGATCGACGGCGGGTGGGACAAGGGCGACATCAAGCTGATCTGGATGTTTGGCGGCATCGCTTGTTTTATCCTGCTCATCGCCTGTATCAACTTCATCAACCTGGCCACCGCCAAATCCGCCAACCGCGCCAAGGAAGTCGGTCTCCGCAAGGTCGTGGGCTCGCAGCGGGGCAGCCTGATCCGCCAGTTCCTGACCGAATCGATGCTCTATAGCTTCCTGTCCGTAGCGCTGGGCGTGGTCCTCGCGTATGTCCTGATCCCGTTCTTCAACCAGCTCACGGGTAAAGAGCTGTCCATGCCCTGGAGTGAATGGTGGCTGGCGCCGTCGCTGCTGGCCGTCATATTCGTGGTCGGCGTGGTTGCTGGTTTATATCCCGCGTTCTACCTCTCGAACTTCCAACCCGCCAAGGTGCTCAAGGGCAACGTGGCCCGCGGCTCGCGGAACTCCGCGCTGCGCAGCACGCTGGTCGTCTTCCAGTTCACGACCTCCATCATCCTGATCATCGGCGCCTTTGTCGTGTACCGGCAGATGCAATTCATCCTGCGCCAAAAGATCGGTTTTGACAAGGACCAGGTCATGATACTTCAGGGTACCACTGCGGTGAAGGACATCCAGGCCTTTAAAAACGACTTGCTCAGGATACCCCAGGTCAAAAGCGTTTCCGTCAGCGACTACCTGCCGGTCTATGTACCGGGGGATAAGATGGACGCCAACGGCTTCTACAAGTGGGGACATGCCAAGACCGACCCGGAACAGTTCTGCCAGTACTGGATCGTCGACCACGATTACCTGCCAACGATGGGCATGACCATGCTCGACGGCCGCAACTTCTCAAAGGAAATGGCGGGCGACACCGCCGCTGTCGTCGTCAACGAGGAGTTCGCCAAACGACTCGGTCTCGGGCCCCATCCGGTGGGCAGTCTGATCGACCATAGCGGCGCCCAGCTCCGCGTCGTCGGCGTGATCAAAAACTTTACCTCGTTCTTCAAGTACGACATGCCGGCCGTCTGCCTGAAGCTCGGCGTCAGTCCCGGTTTGGTGAGCATCAAGCTCGGAACGCCGAACATCGGCAACGTCATACCCGTGGTGTCCCAGGTCTGGAAGCAGCACGTGCCCAACCAAAACCTGCGCTATCTCTTCATGGACGAAGGTTTCCGCACGTTCTACAAAGACGTCCAGCGCGACGGCTCGATCCTCACCTGCTTCACGGTACTGGCCGTCATCATCGCCTGTCTCGGTCTGTTCGCGCTGTCCTCCTTCATGGCCGAGCAACGGATCAAGGAGATCGGCATCCGCAAGGTCCTCGGCGCGTCGATTCCCCACCTGCTCGCATTGATGTCCCGCAACTTCGTTTTCCTGATCCTCCTGTCGGTGCTGATCGCCTCCCCCGTCGCCTGGTGGGCCATGAACCGCTGGCTCCAGGACTTCAAGGCCGACTACCGCCAACCCGTCGACCTTTGGGTATTCGGAGCCGTCGGGCTCGCGGCGCTCCTGATCGCTTTGTGCACCACCGGGTATCAAAGCCTGCGCGCGGCGCTCGAAAACCCCATTAAGAGCCTTAAATCGGAATAACCATGTATCGCAACTACCTCCTCGTCGCCCTGCGCCAGTTCCGCCGCCAGAAGATGTATACCGCCATCAAGATCGGGGGCTTTGCCCTTAGCATCGCCGCCTGCGTCCTGATCGCGCTATATATCCGTAACGAGCTCGCGATCGACCGGCACATCCCCGATCCAGGCCGCACCTACCGCTACGTGGTGAACTGGCAGAAAGCCGACATGGGTATATATACATCTACTCCCGGTCCGCTGGGCGTCACGCTGGGAGCGGACTACCCGCAGATCGAAAAGGCCGGCCGGCTGATGCCGAACGAGCTGTTCGCGAAGGTGGGCGCCAACCAGGTCCGCACCGCCGCGCAGGCCCAGAATACGTACGAGGATAAGTTCGTGTACGCCGACCAGCCCTTCCTGGATATCATGGGTTTCCCCATGCTCTACGGCACGGCCGGTCACGCGCTCGACGCCCCCAACACCATCGTCATACGGAAACGTATAGCCGATAAGTATTTCCCCGGGCAGAACCCCGTTGGCCAGGTCATGATCCTCAACAACGACAAGGAGCATCCGTATACCATCACCGGCGTCATTCCCGACTATGCCGGCAAATCCTCCATCGAATACGACTGGTTCCTCACCCTCAAGGGCGTGGAGCTTTGGAAGGGCGAGCAATCCTATTGGGGCGCCAACAATTACATCACCTATTTCAAGCTGAAAGCCGGCGTCGACCCCGTCGCCTTCGAGAAGGAGCTGTCCGCTTCGCTGTCCAAACGGTTTTTTACGCCCTCGTTGAAAGATTACGGCGTGAAGGACGCGGATAAGAAGGGGGCGTTATATAACGTCTTTATGCAACCCATCCGGGACGTCTATCTCCGCTCCTACGGGATCGGCGACGAGCTGCCCTTCCACGGCGATATCCGGCTGATCTGGATGTTTGGGGGCATTGCCTGTTTTATCCTGCTCATCGCGTGTATCAACTTTATCAACCTGGCTACCGCGAAGTCCGCGAACCGCGCCAAGGAGGTCGGTCTCCGCAAGGTCGTCGGCTCGCAGCGCGGCAGCCTCGTCCGCCAGTTCCTGACCGAATCGATGGTGTATAGCTTCCTGTCCGTGGTGCTGGGTTTGCTCCTGGCCTGGATGCTGTTGCCGTTCTTCAACCAGTTGACGGGTAGGGCGCTGTCGTTACCGTGGGGCGTCTGGTGGTTCGTCCCGACGCTGCTGGCGGCCATACTCGTAGTGGGCGTCGTCTCCGGTTTGTACCCCGCGTTCTACCTGTCCCGTTTCCAACCCGCCAAGGTGCTCAAGGGCAGCATTGCCCGCGGCTCCCGGAACTCGGCGCTGCGGAGCACGCTCGTCGTATTCCAGTTCACCACCTCCATCATCCTGATCATCGGCACCTTTATCGTGTACCGGCAGATGCATTTCATCCTGAACAGAAAGGTGGGCTTTGACAAGGACCAGGTCATGGTCCTCCAGGGCACTGCCGCGATCAAGGATATCAAGTCCTTTAAAAACGACCTGCTGCAGATACCCCAGGCCAAAAACGTCTCCGTCAGCGACTACCTGCCCGTCTATATCTCCGGTGGCAAAACCAACGGCAACAGTTTCTATATATGGGGCCGCTCCAAGCTCGACGCCCCCATCTTCGGCCAGTACTGGATCGTCGATGAAGACTACCTGGCGACGATGGGCATGACCCTGCTCGACGGCCGGAACTTTTCCCGGGCCCTGGCGGGCGACACCGCCGCGGTCGTCATCAACGACGCCATGGTCAAAAAACTCGGCCTCGGCGCCCACCCCGTGGGCAGCCTCATCGACCACTACGGCACTCAGGTTCGCGTCATTGGCGTCATCAGGGACTTCAACTCCGACTTCAAGGACGACGTCAATCCCGTTTGTCTGCAACTGGGGATCAGCCCGGGTCTTGTCAGCGTCAAGCTCAACGCCGCCAGCGCGGGGGACCTGATCCCCAGGGTAACCGACGTCTGGAAAAAATACGTCCCCAACCAGACCCTCCGCTATACGTTCATGGACGAAGGCTTCCGCGAGATGTACGCCGACGTCCGGCGCGACAGCTCGATCCTGACCTGCTTTACCGTCCTGGCCATCATCATCGCGTGTCTCGGGCTTTTTGCGTTGTCTTCCTTTATGGCCGAGCAACGCACCAAGGAGATCGGCATCCGCAAGGTCCTCGGCGCCTCGCTGCCGCACCTGCTGGTGCTGATGTCGCGCAACTTCGTGTTCCTGATCGTCCTGTCGGTCCTGATCGCGTCGCCCATCGCCTGGTGGGCGATGAACCACTGGCTCCAGGACTTCAAGGCGGACTACCGGCAGCCGGTGCAGCTGTGGGTTTTCTTCGCGGTCGGGGTCGTTGCGCTGTTCATTGCGTTGGTCACCACCGGGTACCAGAGCTTGCGGGCGGCGCTCGAGAATCCGATCAAGAGTCTGAAGACGGAATAGGCCTTTGCCCCTATTCGTTTTCCGGTTGGCCCTTCGGTCCCTCCGGGAGGTTAAAGCATTGTTTCAGTATCTCGTCGGTGATCCCGCTCGGGGAATCTTTTATCTTGTCTTTGTTGATCATCACCACGACGTAGATGTTCTGCGACGGCACGACCTTGATGTCACAGAGACTTCCGATGCCGGTGCCACCGCCGCCTTTGTGTATGACGAGGGTGCTTCCGGCCATGCGCGACTCCCAGCCTGGGGTATAGGTCACGCGGGTGGAGTAGGGGGTCCACATCGTGGTGGTCGTGGCTTTTTGGAGCAGCGTGTTCTTTTGTAATGCCTGGCAGAGTTGTATGGCGTCCGCGAGCGTGGTCTGCAACCCGCCGGAGGCTACGCCATAGTCGCCGGGTTTGAAGTGGGACTTGATCGCGACCTCTTTGCCGTTCCTGTCCAGCTGGCCGGTGCTGACGTCGCCGGTGGACAGCCCGACGCCGGTGCTGGTCATACCGGCGGGGGTAAAGACCTGTTGCCGCATATAGGCCAGGTAGTCCATCCCGCTCACGGCCTCGATCAGCTTACCCATGATGGCGAAATTGAAGTTGTTGTACTGCCCGCGGGCGCCGGGTTGGAAGACGAGCGGCTTCGCACCGGCGGCAGCCGCGGTATTGTTGAAGTCGGGGTCTTTCGCTCCTTTTACTTCGGGTATGCCGCTGGTATGCGCCATGAACTGGCGGACGGTGATGTTCAGCCAGGCCGCGGGCAGCGTGGGCATGTATTTTTTGATCGGATCGTCCAGGTTCAGCTGGTGCGCCTGTACCAATCGCATGAGGCCGATCGCCGTGAATGCCTTGGATACCGAACCGATGCTAAAGGCGGTATGGACGTCGGTTTTGGCGGAGCCGTCGATCGAACGGACGCCATAGGCCTGCTGGTACAGGACGTTGCCGTCCTTGATAACGGCCACGGCCATCCCGGGAATGGCGTCCTGCGTCATGACTCTTTGGATGATGGCGTCGACCTTCGGCCCGACGTTTTGCGCGCATGCGCCGCCTGCCGCGAGGGCTGCGAGGGCCGCGGGGAGGCATAGGAGGTAAGCTAGCTGTCTCATGCCTATAAAATACAAAAAATTCCACTTCGACCTCGCGGCCGCTTCAATGCCGCGTCCGCTTCGACCCCGCGTCCGCTCCTACGCCCTTTCCGCGCGCCGCAGCACCCCCTCGACCTGCGCCATCGTCCCCGTGTAGGGGCCGCCCGCCTCGATCTTGAGCGTCGCCATCGCCGCGCCAAAGGTCCCCGCCTCGGCCTCGGTCGCCCCTTTCAGGCGTTGCTGAAGATAACCCGCCATATAGGTGTCGCCGCACCCGGTGGCATCGGGCCGGTTGGTCTGCGGGACAAACGCGGGGACGGTAATGAATTCGGAGCCGTTATAGATCAGCGAGCCCTTGCTCCCGCTGGTGATGATCACCTCGGTCGCGCCCCAGCCGTGGAGGATCGCCGCGCCCCGTTGGGGGTTGGATTCGCCCGTGAGGACGTACATCTCTTCATCGCTCGCCTTCAGGTAATGTATGTAAGGCAGCCATTCCAGCTTCGATGCCCAGTCAACCGGCACGACCCGCTGGCGTTCCACGCGCCGCAAAAAACCTTGTACGTCCAGCGAAACCGCGCCCTTATCCGCCAGCATCCGTATGGCTTCCCCGGGGATGTCCTCCGCCAGCAGCGGCCCGAGGTGGTAGACCCGGGCCTCGACCTCCGCCAGGTCCTCGAGCCGGAACGGGTCCGCGACCTCCAGGACGCGCTGCGTCCGCTGGTCGGTGTCCGCGCCATATTTATTTTCAAAGTGGACCGTGTGCGCGCTGCCGAGCACCGTCATCGGCACTCCCGCGGCGCGAAGCCCGTCGAGCAGGCCCTCCGTCAGACCGCCCGCGCCCAGCGCCGTCACCAGGCGGTACCGCTCGCCCCGGTGCGCCAGCGCGTGCGAAAAATATATCGCGGTGCCCCCGGGCATCACCCGCGTATCGAAGGGCGTTATAACCGTATCCCGGGTCACGTGCCCGATGCAGCAGATATCCAGCATTCCGCAAAGGTAATTAAACCGCGGATTCCGGCATACGCCCCGGGGCGTTTCACCGGAACGAGCCCACGGCGTTTCACCGCTCCCTGCTTCCGCCGGATGGCAGCCGAGGTGCGGCAATGCATCGCCGCCGGCGCCGGCCCGCACGCCGCGCTGGACGTCCTCATCAACAACGCCGGTTGCTGCGCCGTTACCGGGATTTCGCTACCTTGAGCCAATGAAGCTTTCCGCGCTTTTTTGGTGCCTGTTATCGTTGCGCGCGGCCGCGCAATATAGCCTCGCCACCGTCCACGACACCGCTACATACAACGCCGCCGTCCGCGCCGATCCCCGCCAGGCGCTCGTGTCGCTACAAGCCGCGATCCCGGGCGTCGTCCTCGATATCCGGTATGCGACCGACAGCAACCTGATGCACCGGCCCGTATATACGGTCGCCGCCGCCTACCTCCGGGCCCCCGCGGCGCAAGCGTTGCGCGCCGTCGAAGCCGAGCTCGCCGTCAAAGGCTATGGCCTTAAGATTTTCGACGCATACCGCCCCTACGCCGTCACCGTTATGTTCTATGAAGCGTATCACGACACCAACTTCGTGGCGTCTCCCTATACAGGCTCCCGCCACAATCGCGGCTGCGCGGTAGACCTCACGATGATCGATCTGCGGACCGGTCGCGAGCTCTCCATGCCGACGCCCTACGACGCGTTCACCCCCAAGGCCGCCGCGGCTTACGGCGACCTTCCCGCGGACGCGCGACGTAACCGCAAGCTCCTCCAGTACGTGATGGTCAGGCACGGGTTCAACATCTACGCCCATGAATGGTGGCACTTCGATTACGCCGGCTGGAAGGACTATCCCGTCACCGACATACCTTTCGAGGCGCTGTCCGCGCCATAGGCCGGCGCGCTCAGCGCTCCCAAAACGGCGGCGGCTCGATCCCGAGCGCCCGCAGGTACACATACCCCTGCCCACGGTGGTGGACCTCATTGTCCATCAGGTACAACAGCGCCTCGTAGATCGTCGTCTCGTACATATTGAACACCTTGTCCACCTCCTGGAACCGCGCGGGCGCGATCTGCGGCCACCAATGGTCGATGGTCCGCGTGGTCTCGTCCCACCGGTCCAGCAAGTCCCGTTTCGTCGCCGGCGCGCCTTCCGCCGAACGATGCGCCAAAGCCTCGGTGTCGGACCATTGGCCCGACGCCACGCCCCGCACCCCGGTGGAGGCCATGCTAATCATCTCGAGCGCGAGACCCGCAAACGGGCGCATCCCGCCCACCGAAAAAGTAAAGAGCTTGTCTTCCGGGAACGCCTCGATAACGCGGCGCGTCAACCGGCGATGGCCCTGCCAGTGCTTCAGAAAGGCCTGGGCGGTAAGTAGTGTTGCTTCCATGTCCCGAAAGTAGACCGCGACATTGCCAACCCTATGTCAGCAGCCTCCGGCTATTTTTCACCGCGGGCTCAAAAATGAAAAAATATTCATTAATTTTGTATCCGATGCGCCCCCGCGACGACCAGAAGATCCCGCAGCTCTTCACCGCCACCCTTGGTCTGGTGGCCAAAGTCGGCCTGTCCGGCCTGACGGTGCCGCAGCTAGCCAAGGCCTCCAAAGTCGCTACCGGCACGGTATACGTATATTTCAAGGACAAGGACGACCTGATCAATGCGCTGTATCGTGAAGTGAAATATCGTTTTCAGGACGCCTTCTTCGCCGGCTTCGACCCCTCGAGGCCCGTCAAGGAATCCCTACGGAAACTATGGGACCACGGTCTCCGCTATATGGCCGCCCACTACGAGGAGCAGATTTTCCTGCAGCAATACAGCATCTCGCCCTATCGCCGGGCCGACGACATGACCGCCTACGCGCAAAAGATGATGGCGCCATTACGGGACATCCTCCGTGCAGGCCAGGAGCAGGGTCTCGTCAAATCTGACAAGGAAAGGCTCATCGTCCCGCTCCTCATGGGCTTTATGTCCCAGGCCGCCGAAGCCGCCCGCCACGACCCCTCGTTGCTCGGCAAAGCCGCCCTCGACAAGAGCTTCCGCTTTTTCTGGGACGCGATAAAGGAGTAACTTTAGAGTATAAAACAACGTTATGCAGTTACAATACATATCCGATAACACCGGCAACCCGACAGCGGTCGTTATACCCATGGATAAGTGGAATGAATTGATTAACAAGTATTCCGAATTGGAGAATGATGTGTTAAAAGAGGCTTCCGCCAACCGTAAAAGACGCCCTATGTCTTACTATGCAGGCATCTTGACAAAAGAAGAAGGCGAGGCATTTCAACGCTATGTCCAACAAAGTCGTAACGAATGGTAAACAGATATTTACTGGATACGAACATAATAATTGCCCGGTTTGACGAATCGCTTCCCGAAAAAGGGAAGAATTTTCTTGACAAAATTGGGTCAGAATTATCCGTAATAACCCGGATAGAACTGTTGGGATGGGGTAGTCTTACGGTCGAAACATATATCAGAATGACAGATTTTGTCAATGACTCCATCGTTTACCTGCTCACTGAGTCGATTACCCGAAAAGCCATCGATCTCCGGCAGACATTCAAACGATTGAAAACCCCGGACGCCATCATCGCTGCGACAGCCATCGAGCACGGCCTGGCACTGGTAACTCGAAACCTCGATGACTTTAAGCAAATTCCAGGGCTGACGATCATCAAACCCTTCGACCTGAATTAATTTTTTTCCCCAAATAATGAATAAAAATTCAATAATGCGCCAAATCTCCCCCCACATCTACCTCCTCCCGCTGGGTCCCGTCAACGCGTACCTCGTCGAGGATGGCGACGACCTTACCCTGATCGACACCGGTATGCCCGGGAGCGCGAAGAAGCTCCAGCTGCCGAAGGCGCCAAACCGCATCCTGCTGACGCACGCCCATACCGATCACGCGGGCAGCGCGGCGGCGCTGCAAAAACAATGGAATGTCCCCGTCTGGGCGCACGCCGAGGACGCCAGGCTCGTCGAGCAGGGCATCCCCGGGCGGACGCCGATGCACCTATCTCCGGGCGCCGTCAACTGGCTTGTCTACCACCTCTTCGTAAAGAACGCCGCAAAAACGATTGAGCCCGTGAGCATCGAGCGGACGCTAAGGGACGGCGAGCGATTAAGCAACGGCCTAACGGTCATCCATACCCCCGGTCACAGCGCCGGGCACGTCGCCTTCCTGCACGAAAAGGACCGCGTCCTCATCGCCGGCGACATCTGCGCCAA
>NZ_DATJIY010000023.1:0-7329 GCF_035492835.1 Dinghuibacter sp. | reverse complement strand
CCGGATTGGACAAATGAAGTAACTTTCCGCGATATGGCAGACTACAACGTCATAAACAACGAAGCCCAGCAACAGTTCGAAATCGAGCTCCAGGGCGAAAAAGCCTACCTAAGCTATCGTTTCTACAAGGCCGACGTGGCCCTGATGCACACCTATGTGCCCCCGCCGCTGGAGGGCAAGGGGGTCGCCGCCGCCCTGGCCAAGGCGGCTTTTGCGTGGGCGCGCGCCAGCCAGAAGCTCGTCATGATCTATTGTCCTTATGTGGCGGCCTTTGTACAGCGCCACCCCGAGTACCGCTCGTACCTCGATCCGCAATACCTGGGTTAAATTTTGTAAATTGATCCCAAGAGTAATTGACCCCAAGAGTTAAAACCTATGCTTGCTGTATCACTGATCGTATTCGACAACGTCGTCCCTTCCTCCGTCACCGGGGTCGTAGACCTCATCAACGGCGCGAATAAATATATGGAGATGACAGGGCGCGAACCCGCGTTCTCCCTGGAGCTGGTAGGGGAGACCGCCCCCGTGTTTGCGCCTATGACGTATAAAAACTTCGAGCAGGCGACCCCTCCCGACCTCGTCCTCGTGCCGGCCTTCCAGGTGGACGACCCGGGCGTCCTGGGCCGGAGCGTCGCAGCGGTGCGTTGGATCGGCGAGCGGCACCGGCAGGGTGCGGAGATCGCCAGCCTGTGCGTGGGCAGCTATTTCCTGGCCGAGGCCGGTTTGCTGGATGGAAAAGAAGTGACGTCACACTGGGCTTGTGTGGCGGATATGCAGCAGCGTTATCCCCGGATCATCCTGAAGTCCGACCGTGTCATCACCGACCAGGACGGCATTTATACGAGCGGCGGCGCGTTTTCGTCGCTCAAGCTCGTATTGTATCTGATTGAAAAATTCTGTGGCCGCGAAGCCGCGCTTTGGATCAGCAAGATGTTCGCGATTGAAATGGACCGCTCCAGCCAGGCGCACTTTGCGGTTTTCACGGGTCAGCACCACCACGGCGACGATGGCATCCTCCGTGCCCAGGCATACCTGGAAAAGCATTACCAGGAGCCGGTTTCGCTCGAAGCGTTGTCGCGCCACGTGAACATGGGCAAGCGGAATTTTATCCGCCGCTTCAAGGCCGCGACCAACAATACGCCCTTTGAATACCTGCAGCGCGTCCGTATCGAGTCCGCCAAAAAAGCCATCGAAATGAACGACCGCGACCTCACCGGTATCATGGACGATGCGGGCTACAGCGACCCCAAGACCTTCCGGTCCATATTCAAGCGGATCACCGGTCTGTCGCCGATGGAATATAAGCGCCGCTACGCCAGAAAATTCAATGGATAAACACTACCTTGCGCGAAACTGTCACACATGAGATACCTGATTGCCTTGCTGCTCCTGAGCAGTCTGTCCACTACCGTCTCCGCCCAGGCCCTGACCGGCGACGACATCAAAAAAACACTGATCGGCGAATGGACGCGCGCCAAACAGTACACCGATGAATACCTCAGCGCGATGCCCGCCGACAAGTATTCCTTCAAAGCCGTCGACAGCATCCGCAGCTTCGCCCAGCAGATGGTCCACCTGGCCAGCGCGAACTATTTCCTGATGTCGCTTGCGGAAGGCAAGCAGCCACCCGCTTTTCTCGCCGGCGCTGAAGACCGCCCGTCCGCCCTGGCCAGCGATTCCGTAAAAACCTTGGTCGACGCCAGCTACGACTACGCCATCGGCCTCCTGCAGGCCAGCGATCCCAGCACCTATGGCGCCATGGTCGTCCTCCAAACCCGTAAGGTATCCAAATTTACCCTGTTCCTGAAGGCTTTCGAGCACCAGACCCACCACCGCGGTCAGACGACGATCTATATCCGCCTGCTGGGTATCCGGCCGCCCGCCGAACGGCTATTCTAGCACCATGACATAGTTCAGGCTGCCAAAGGAGCCCACTTGCTTGAGCACCTTCCGGGTAGCCTTGTCGATCCAGATATAACCTGTACCGCTGCCACGCACAAAGCGCAGCACGGTACAGGTTTTTTGCATCAGCCTGTCGTCGAAGGCGTATTCGATCGTATACGGGTCCGACGGCTTTGGCGCGTCCTTGTTGAAGTTGTCGAGCACATACGTAACCCCTTTCTGCCAGTCGACGTATCCGAAGATGTACTCGATCATGTTGTCTTCGAAGTAACCCGGTTGCATCGGGTAGTTCCGTACGGTGGCCACGCCGTTCCGGAGCGTCCGCACGCTGGCTACCGTGTCGCCGAACGTCATGTCGAACGAAACCCCTCGCTGGAAATGAGCCTCGTGCATCCGCACGGGCCGCAGCCACAGGTCCGTCTCCGACGTGTCCGTGGAAAAGCTCCCCGGCGGGACCTGGCGCGACCGCGCAAACACGATCCGTCCGCGGGCGGTATCCACCACCGTAAAGTCCTCCATCATGAAGTCGTAGCGGATCGCCCCGCTGCTATCGGTGATCGTGTTGCGGTAGAAGTCGTGCGACGAACGCACCAGGTCGTACCGGATCAGCGGCGAACCGGGCCGCACGACCACGGTTTGCAGCATGGCCAAAAATAATATCCACATCATACCCGCAAGGATACGCGCATATACGCTCCGCAAAACATCGTTTCAACCGTTCGGTCCCGTTTTTCAATATCCATAATACCGATAGGCGTTGAACGCGATCGGTATCCCTAGACAGCAGCCCAGGATAATCCAATCGATAAAGGTCCGTGCAAACTCGAACGACCCTCCCGATGGCAGCGCCGACAGCGGCAGCACCACAAAGGACATGAACAGGTTGACCGCCACCGCGTACAGCATCCCCATGAGGTACTTATTGAACCGGAGCAGGCTCACCCTCGGTAACGCCAGGAAAAACACCAGCGTCGCCGTCATGGCGATCAGATAGTGGAAGAAAAGCCCGAGCAAATTTGTCCAGATACCCCCGCTCAACCCTTTGGGCACGCCCACGGCTCCGCCGGCAATGTAATGGAACATCTCCACCGGGAAATGCCCGCGGAGGAAGGAAATCATGATAAAGGCGGACAGGATGTCGGTCGTCCCCACAAAAAGACCGGTCAACAAGACGGTTTTGGAAAATCGATTCATGGATATACTTTTAACCCAAATTTCCGCCCGTAACCGCCACCGCAGCGACCAAAAGGCGTTCAAACCCACCCAAAATGCCCGCAAAACCCCTCGACGAACACGCCCACGTCCGCGCATGTCTTTCGGCCCTTTGCCGCGAGGCCGGTTTTGCCGACCCCGGCGCCCTCGTCCAGCGCGACCTCCTTTTCCTGTGCGACCTGATCGAAACCCGCACCGGCACCATCATCAGCCTCTCCACCCTCAAACGCCTCCTGGCCGGGCAGTTCGTCCGCCTCCCCCAGGTCGCTACGCTCGATGCGCTCGCGCAGACCACAGGCTACGCCCACTGGCAGGCGTACCGCGCCGCGGCAATCCCCACGCCCGCCCCGGCAACCCGCCGCCGCGCCCCGCGTTTGCGCTGGATCGCCCTCGGTGCGTCTCTTTGCCTGCTGGCCCTGGTGTCGCTGGCGCTGGTGCGCACCCGCCGGCACGCCGTCGCCGGCGCCGCCACCGCCTCGTTTTCCGCCACGAAGGTCACCGGCAACGACCTCCCGAACACCGTCGTTTTTCACTATAATATCGACGGGGTGACCGCCGACTCCTTCTTTATCCAGCAATCCTGGGACCGCCACCGCCGCGTCCGCATCCAAAAAGGCGTCCATACCCTGACCGACCTCTACCTGGAGCCGGGCTACCACGTCGCCAAGCTGATCGCCAACGACGAAATCATCAAAACCATAGACGTCAGCATCCCTACGGATCGCTGGGTCTACTACGCCCAACCGACCTTTGGCGGGGAGCCCACCTACATCACGCCCGCGACGCCCCTCGCGCTCACGCGCGCCGACCTCACCGGCGTCGACCCCCAAAAAGAGCACCTCTACGTCATGGCCAACTTCCCCACGGCGCGACCCCTCAGCAGCGACAGCTTCACCCTCCGCTTCCGGGCCCGCGTAACCGAACCCATGGGCAACCTGTGCCCCTTTATCATGGGCGAGGTCTTCTGCCAGCGGAACTTCATGTACTTCGCCACCACGCCCCCGGGCTGCTCCAGCGCCTCCGAGGTCCAGTTCGGCGAGAACTTCATGGGCGGCAAGACACACGACCTCTCCGCCCTGGGCTCCGACGTCCGCAACTGGCGACACATCGCACTCAGCGTCCGCAACCGCCAGGCGACCATCGCCATCGACGGCAGACCCGTCATGACTACCACCTATCACCAATCCTGCGGCCAGATCACCGGCCTCGGTTTCATCTCCAACGGCCTTTGCCAGGTCGACTCGATAGCGCTACAATGAACCTGCACACCGACGACGAGCTGGCCCGCCTCCTTGGTCAACCCATCCGGGAGCGGACGACCATCCACCAATGGCCCCTCTCTATCGTGCAATGCCTTACGCTGACCGACGGCACGCGCCTGGCCTATAAATCCCAGTTACCACCGACCGTCGAACCGGAATTCTACGCCCGCGCGGCTTCCCCGCTGCTGACGCGTTGCCGCGACCTTGGCGTCCTCGGCGATTGCCACATCCTCGTCCTGGATTGGATCGAGACACGGGTGGCCATCGATGTGACCCACGCCCGCCAGGTCGTGGACGCCATTGGCGGCATAAAAGGCGATCCCCCGGTCTACACCGACATCGGCACCCCCGACGCCTGGGCGGCAACCGTAGCCGATACCTTCGACAAGCTATCCCGCTTTCACCACGGACCCGTCGACGAGCTACGCCGCTGGGCCGAATCCCCGGCGGTTATGCAAAAGATCGCCGAAGGCTCCCGGGTCTGCCATGGCGACCTGAAACCCGAACAGGTCTTCCTCACGGAAAACGGCTACCGCCTCATCGACTGGCAACGTCCCGTAAAAGGCCCTGCCGATCTCGACCTGGTCTGTCTCCTCATCGAGCTGGCCGTCGACCCCCTGGCGTATACCGATGCCGCCACCGTCCAGCTCCACTGGTTCCTCCGCCTCCGTTGGGTCGTCGAGTCCAGGGTCGACATATTCCCCGGTGTCAAAAATGATTTTCTCGATCACTGGCCGGCAAAGGCCATAGAAAGGATTCCGCGGATCGGACGCTAAAGCTTATATTGCCGCCCATGACACCGCAACCCAACACCGACGTCCTGCTGATCGGCGCCGGCATCATGAGCGCCACGCTGGCCGTCCTGCTCCAGGAGCTCGACCCTTCGCTCAACATCGAGATACACGAGCTCCTGGACGCGCCGGCGGAAGAGAGCTCCAACGCCTGGAACAACGCGGGCACCGGGCACGCCGCACTGTGCGAGCTGAACTATACGCCGGAGGACGCGCAGGGCAACGTCGAGATCGCCAAGGCCCTCGACATCAATACCGAGTTCGACCTGTCGCGGCAGCTGTGGAGCTACCTGGTCAAAAAGGGCGCGATCAAGGACCCGAAAGAATTTATACACGCCGTCCCACACCACAGCTTTGTGTGGGGCGACGACAACGTAGCCTTCCTCAAAAAGCGCCACGCGGCGCTCTCCGCCAACCACCTCTATCATGGGATGGAGTACGCCGAAGACCATGCGCAGCTGCGCGAGTGGTTCCCCCTGGTCATGGAGGGGCGCGATCCCCAGCACCACGTTGCCGCGACGCGTATGCGGACCGGGACGGACGTGGACTACGGGGCGCTGACCAGGCTCTTGCTCGGCGCGCTGAAAAATAACGACGTCCACTACAAAAGCAGGGTCCAGGACCTGAAGCGCGAAGGCGACTTGTGGTGCGCGCGCATCCGCGACGAGCGCAGCGGCGCTCACCGCGACGTACGGGCGAAGTTCGTGTTTATCGGCGCGGGCGGCGGCTCGCTCCATTTGCTCCAGAAGTCGGGCATACCCGAAGCCAACGGTTACGCGGGTTTCCCCGTGAGCGGCGTCTGGCTGCGGACCGACAACCCCGAGCTGGCCGTGCGTCACCACGCCAAGGTCTATGGCAAGGCCGCCGTCGGCTCGCCCCCCATGTCGGTACCCCACCTCGACACGCGCCACGTCGACGGACAGGTGTCGCTGCTCTTCGGACCCTTTGCCGGGTTTTCGACAAAGTTCCTCAAGCACGGCTCCTACCTGGACCTCTTCGGTTCCATCGACCTCCACAACATCCTGCCGATGCTGGCCGTCGGCCGGGACAACTTCGCGCTGGAAAAATACCTCGTCGGCCAGGTGATGGAGTCGATGGACGAGCGTATGGCCGCGCTCCGCGAGTTCTTCCCCAACGCCCGCGAACAGGACTGGCGCGTCGAAATCGCGGGTCAGCGCGTACAGATCATCAAAAAAGACGAGACCCACGGCGGCGTCCTCCAGTTTGGCACCGAGCTCGTCGGTTCGGCCGACCATTCGATCGTGGCCATGCTGGGCGCAAGCCCCGGCGCCTCCACCGCTGTCTCAATCATGGTGCACCTGATCGAACGCTGTTTCGCCGGCCGTATGGCTAACGGCTGGGCCACGGCGCTGCGCACCCTCATCCCGAGCTATGGCCAGTCGCTGATCGACAACGCAGTATTGACCCGCCAGGTCCGCGCCGAAACCGCCGAGGTCCTCCAAATCGACAACATATGATACGCGCCTACTGGCTATACACGGGCCCCGACGGGGAGTCGCACGTAAAGAAGGGACACATCGACGAAAGCGCCCTCACGGCCGTCAAGGCCATCCACTTCAAGGAAACCCCCGCCCACGGCACCCTCGAATGGCACAACGCCCCGGTGGAACAATACGTCATCACCCTGTCCGGCGTCCTGGAGTTCGGCACCAGGGGAGGGGAGACCTTCACCCTCCACCCCGGCGACGTCCTCATCGCCACCGACGTCACGGGCGGAGGCCACTCCTGGCAGCTCACCGGCGACGAGCCTTGGCGCCGCGCCTACGTGGTCTTCGCCGATGGCGCGGAGCCCGCGATTGTCCTTAACGATCCCGGGAGCTGAGATCCATCCCTTAACTTCGCCCATGCTCCAAAACCGCGTCGACCCCTACGGTAATATCATATTCACCCCGGCCCGCGGCGCGTGGATGGGTAACCGCGGGTTGCTGCACGACGCGCAGCAGCACATCCGCCGGCCGTTCCGGCTAAAGGCCTGGATCATCTGCGTCCTGCAGTTCAAGGGCCGACACCGGCCGGTGATGGCGCCCGGTCAGTACACCGAACTTTTTTTCCTCGACGAGGCCACCGCCCTTTCCGCGGGTCACCGCCCTTGCGCCGAGTGCCGCCGCGAGGACTTCAACCGCTTCAAGGCGGCGTGGATC
>NZ_DATJIY010000022.1:0-11846 GCF_035492835.1 Dinghuibacter sp. | reverse complement strand
GTCGCTCGGACCGGTCACGCGCTTCGATCCGGTTCCCGACCAGCAACATCAATTGTTCTTCGCGGTCGACGCGGATTTCGATCCCCGGTGGGAATTCAACGCGGGGTATGGGTTCGGGCTGACGCCCTCGATCGACCGGAGCATCTTTAAAGTGATCCTGGGAAGGCGTTTTGGGGGTGGGAAAAAGGCGTCTTCGCACCCGGGTCGCCGGCTTGCTTTTCGGTAACTTCGGGGTCTATGAACATCTATTTCGAGATCCAGGCGGAGGAACCCGAGCGGGCGCTCGCCTTTTATACGGCCGTTTTTGGCTGGAATTTCATCCCCATTCCAGGGCTGCCCATCCCTTACTGGACCATCGAGACCGGGGGTGCACGAGGCGGTTTGTACAAACGACCGGCGCCGCTGCCGGCGCAGGAGCATGGGAACAATGCTTTTATCTGTTCTTTTCAAGTAACTGATTTTGATGCGGTTGCGACGAAAATCCTTGGGATCGGGGGGATCGTGGCCATGCCCAAATTCGCGGTGCCGAAGACCTGCTGGCAGGGGTATTTTATCGACCCGGAGGGGAATACGTTCGGAATTTTCCAGGTGGACGAGAACGCGGCGTAGGCTCCCTGTGCGGAACTTGGGGAGAAATACCCCTCTTTGAGAGCGTAATTTTCCAAAAGACAGATTACTTTGGTTAAACTTATAACCTATTAAATCTGTGTAACAATGGCAAAGACCGCGAAGAAAGCAGCCCCGAAGAAGGCAGCTCCCAAGAAGGCCGCAAAGAAAGCCGCTCCTAAGAAGGCAGCTCCGAAGAAAGCCGCCAAGAAGGCCGCACCCAAAAAAGCCGCCGCGCCGAAAAAGAAAAGGACCCCCAACGCGGCCTTCATGAAGGCCCTCACGCCCAGCGCCACGCTGGCCGATGTCATCGGTAGCTCACCCGCGCCCCGCACCGAAATGGTGAAAAAGATGTGGGACTACATCAAGAAAAACAAACTGCAGGATTCGACCAATAAGCGTATGATCAACGCAGACGCCAAGCTGAAGACCCTGTTCGGGGGAAAGAGCCAGGTGTCGATGTTCGATCTGGCGAAGATCGTGTCGCAGAATGTAAAATAATTTGCCCCCTTTTTGCTTTCTGAACCGCCCCATTCCGGGGCGGTTTTTTGCGTTCAACTTATCCCGTCAATTACTTCAGAGTCCCGGAAACCCGCTCCTGGCCTATCAGACAACCTACAGATTTAATTCAGAATCAATTTGCATCTTGCATACCTATGCTTAATAAACTAATCGCCACCGCCCTCTTGCTGGTTTCGACCCGCGCGTTCTCCCAGCAATATGTCTTCGACAAAAAAATTTCGCTGCCAGGCGACGCCGGTTGGGATTACGTCGCGATCGACGATGTAAACCACCACCTATTCGTCTCCCACGGCACCGCATTTAACGTCGTCGACCTCACGACGGAGCAACCCATCGGGTTGATCGACGGGCTGCAGGGCGTGCACGGCATCGCTATAGTAAATTCTGTTAACAAAGGGTTCATCAGCGACGGCAAGGCGCAGGCCGTCGTGGTGATCGACCTGTCCACCTTCAAAGTGCTCAAGACGATCCGCCTGAAAGAGACCGACGAAGACGGGATCATCTACGATCCCTTTTCCGACAAGGTATTTGTATTCAACGGCGACAGCAAAAGTACCTGCGTCATCGACGTGCACTCCCTGGAGCCCGTTAAGACCATCGACCTCGGCGGCGGCCCCGAATTCGCGGTATCCGACGGCCATGGCCTGGTCTATAACAACATCGAAGACCTGAGCAGCCTTAAGGTCATCGACACCAAAACAATGGAGGTCAAGGCAACCTATCCATTATCTCCTTGCGGCGGACCGACCGGGATAGCCTACGACGCCGCCAATAAGCGCCTGTTCACCGGCTGCCGCGCCAACAAGGGCCTCAGCGTCGTCGACGCCACTACCGGCAAGGTCATCCAAACCCTGCCCATCGGCGCCGGTGTCGACGCCGTCGTCTACGACGCCACCCGCGCCCTCATCTTCGTCAGCTGCGGCGACGCCACTACGACCATCATCCATCAGGACACTCCCGACAAATATTCCGTCGTCCAAACGCTGGCCACCAAGACCCGCGCCAAGACGATGGCCCTCGACAAAACCACCGGCAAGATATACCTCAGCACTGCCGACATGGAGCCGGGTACCCGTAAGGTAGTGCCGGGTACCTTTGGGGTGTACGTCTACAAGCCGTCCTAAAGCCTGCGGCCTCCGCCCCCGCCCGCCCGCGCCTCCGCCCCCGCCTGCGCCTCTGGCAAGTTTCTTGCCTTACGGTGCGTATGAACACCTATTCCACCGCCGTCGCGCTCGGCGCCCTCGCGGGCATGCGGACCAATTCCGCCCCCGCCGCCGCCAGCCGTCTGCTCAGCCGTCATCCTTCCGATGAGCTGGAACACACCCCGCTGGCCTTCATGCAACGCAAAGGAACCGCTAACGTATTCAGCGCCTTGACGATAGGCGAATTCATCGGGGACAAGATCCCCTCCGCCCCCGATCGGGTAAAACCGATGGGACTGGTATTCCGCTGCCTGTCGGGCGCCGTCGCCTGCGCCGCCGTTTTCAAGGCCAGCGGAAAGAGCGCCTACGCCGGCGCCGCGCTGGGCGCTGCCGTTGCCGCCGGCGCCACTTTCGCCAGTTTCTATGCCCGTAAGAAATTCGTCAAGAAAACCGACCTGTACGACCCCATCGTCGGGGCCGTGGAAGACGCCCTCGTGGCGAAGATCGCCGAACAGATCATCCGCAAGGGTTGATTTGGCATCCTTTTGATTTTTTGTATTACATTCGACGGGACGGACCATTATTCCCGTATCGAATAACCATGAAGACTTACGCTGAAAAGACAAAAGAGAACACGAGCCACGCCGTGGCCCATACCCTTACCGGACGAACCCGACCGGTCATGCGCCAGGCTGCGCCGGTAGCCCGGCCTGCCGTGCCTCACGCGGCGCCGGTCGTCCAGCGCGAGATCCTCATCGGCAGCACATGGAAAAAACCATACGACGACACGCTCGTGACCGCCCAGCGCGACCTGGTAAAACCCTACATCACGCAATGGCCGAAGATGGAGTCGATTTTCGATAAAGGTACGGTGGGGAAAACCAGGGACGCCAAAGAAGCATACCTCAACAACGATACCGGTTTGGAAAGCCACGTCCGCGCCATGCTCCGGAAATACAACGACAAGAAAAGCTTTCCCAACGACCAGGAGCTCGCCCGCCAGCTGGTGCAGGATGTCAAACTCCTGCTGCTGGGCCTGGAATCCATAGCCGGGATCGACCAGCAGGATGGACAATTCTCGAAAAAAGCGGACAGCGCCGACGCTGGGCGGACGGGTAAAGGCAAAACCCTGCGCATTTACCGGACCATGAAGGCCGAGCATTGGAACACGTACCTGGCGAGCGGCGATCCCAAGGATATACTATGGGGTCACGGAGGCTCGCTCGGGCAGGCCTTACACTACTTTTTGAAATCCAAAGCGGACAACCTGGACGACGTCCTGGTCGAATTCGAGTTCCCAGGCAAAGCCGAGAGCCTTATCGACTATACCCAGATAAAACGCGGGGGTGAAGGAAAAGGGCCCAAAGACGGTAAGCTGACCGGGAAAAATGAGGACAACGACGTCATGGCCCTGGATGAGGAAATCTTCAGCATCAATTTGGGCAAAAGCAAGGAACTTATTTCAGAATTGAACCCCAAAATAACCCTGAAGGACAAAGTCCGCCGCTAGCCGCCCCGCGCCGCCAGGCCTCCGCCCCACCGCCAGGCCGCCCAGCCTCCGCGCCCCCCGGCCCTACCAGGTCCTGATCTTGATATTCCTCCACTGGCTCGACCCCGGATGCTCCTGCAGCGCGATCTTCCCCTTGGCCACCTTCGCAAAGTCAGCGAACTCCTTGTGGCTGAACTTACTACCCGCGACCATGCGGTTCCATTCGTCGCTGCCGATCTGCCCCTCGAAGGTCTTGATCCCGTTCAACCAGAAAGTGAGGTGTCCCTTGTCCTGTAAGATGCGGACCTGATTCCACTCCCCAACGGGGTGCGGTTTGGACACCGTGGAGTCACCGGCCATGTCGTAAAGGCAACCGGCCAGGTGGTTTTGTTTTTTATTGTCGTCTGCGTTGATGTTGTCCAGGACCTGCATTTCAGGCCCGGTCAGGTAGGTCGCGCCGTATTTGGGCGATTCCTGTACGTCGAAAATGATGCCGCTGTTGCTTCCCTTGGACACTTTCCATTCGAGCCGGAGGTCGAAATTCTCGTACACCTCGTTGGTGATGATGTCTCCGCCGCCGTTCCGGGGTTGTGTGGGGTCGTATTCCATCGCACCGTCCCTTACCTGCCAGCGCGACCCCACCGTATCGCGGTTATAGGTATGCCAGCCACTGGTCGTCTTACCGTCGAAGAGCAGTTTCCAGCCCTCGCGTTTCTCCTTCTTCGTAAGCGTATTCGGCGTCTGGGCAATGGCCACGGACAAGAGCAGCGGCAGGACGAGCAAACCTTGTTTTTTCATGCGATTGTGTTGCTTTTGCCCAGCAATTTAAGGGAACCTGCGCATACCGCGGCCGCTAATTCCCCGGGAAGCCCCCACCGCC
The DNA here is from genome assembly GCF_035492835.1 of Dinghuibacter sp. NCBI lineage: Bacteria > Pseudomonadati > Bacteroidota > Chitinophagia > Chitinophagales > Chitinophagaceae > Dinghuibacter > Dinghuibacter sp. The sequence continues at coordinate 7,207 of NZ_DATJIY010000022.1, read as the reverse complement.
CCCGCGCCACCGCCCCCGCGCCGTCACCCCCGCGCCGCAAGCCCAACCCAAAAATAACGGAACGGTTATTTGGAATCCAGATAAATTAAGGTATTTTACTATTATGAAAAAGCAACTCATAACCCTCCTCTGGATACTCCCCGTGTCCATAATACTGACGTCCTTTAAGCCGATCCCCGGCTATTCCATCAAGGTAGAGGACAACACCAGCGCCACCAGCTTTACCGTGACGCTGAACTATTATGACGCCAGCCACAACGTGCTGGCCACGCACTCCCACAGCCTCGCGCCGGGTGGTCAGGTCACCGATGTCGGCCCCAGTCCCTTCACGACGACGGCCAGCTTTAGCGTGAGCCTGACGAGCGGCGTGTCGACGCTGGACTTCTGGGATAACAGCCTGTTCTGGTCGGGCGGGTGCGTATCGACTTATCCGTCGTCGACCGTTACCAGCGCGAGCTTTTCCTTCAATACGTCGTACCTGAGCTATATACTTTTCGCGAACAACGTAGGATGCCGCTAAAACCGCCGCCCGTGCCCCGCTAGAGCTCGACCGCCGGATCCCAAAACAACTCCCTGAACGCCACCACGCGCGTTCCGCGCACTTCTACGCCTTCCTTCTCCAGCAGCTTCTTCCGCTGTTCCGCGTGGTCCCCGGAAATGTGCCCGCTGCTGTTGATCACCCGCTGCGCCGGCACCTTGGCGTCCACGGTGCGCATCGCGTGCCCCACCATCCGCGGGTTGGGCAGGTTCAGCACCTTGGCGATGGCGCCATACGTGGTGACCCGCCCGCGCGGTATGTGCCGGACGACGTCGTGAACCAGCGCCACGGTCGACTCCTCCCGCGACCCCGACGGCTTCACCGCGATCAGTCTTTCTTTTTTTGCCATATCCGAATTTCGTAATTTTTCGGCGCGGACCGCCAAAAATGCACAAACTCCCAACCATACACAAATTCACCAAACACACCTTCCACGGCATCTGCGACCAGCTATCCCTCGCCGACGAAGACCTCGCCACCATCATAGACGCCCACCGCTACCCGCCGATGTGGACCCGCCCCAATACCTTCGAGACCCTCGTCCACATCATCCTCGAGCAGCAGGTCTCCCTGGCCTCCGCCCTGGCCGCGCTCAACAAGCTAAGAGAAAGACTGAAAAACGACATCACCCCCGACCGCTTCCTCCAGCTCACCGACGAAGAACTGAAGGCCTGCTATTTCAGCCGCCAAAAGACCCTCTACACCAGGAACCTGGCCGATAACCTGATAAAGGGATCCCTCGACCTCGCCGCCCTGGAGTCCCTCCCCGACGACGACGTCCGTAAAGAGCTGATCGCCCTGAAGGGCATCGGCAACTGGACCATCGACGTATACCTGATGTTCGTATTGCAGCGGGCCGACATCTTCCCGATCGGCGACCTCGCCGCCGTCAATGCCCTGAGACGCGTCAAAAAGCTACCCAAAGCCACGACCCGCGACCACCTCCTCCACATCGCCTCCGCCTGGCACCCCTACCGCACAGTCGCCACCATGATCCTCTGGCACCTGTACCTGTCATCCCCCATGCGCGAGAAGCCTTAAAACCCATCGCGGCTCACCCGCGCGGCGTCGTTGAACCCGAGGCGTTGCGCTTCTTTTAACGCCGCCGCCGCGGAATCCGGAAGCCCGGCCCGCTTGAAAAGCACCGCCGAGAGATACCACCCCTCGCTGTTCGTCGGGTCATCCAATGTATACAAGTCGACAAAATACCGCGCCGCGTCGTTATCCCCCGCGTTCAGGAAGTGCGTGCTGTACATATAAAACTCCAGCGACAAAAATGCCGTCAACCGCTGCGCCATGGCGCCTCCCGCGTGGTGTAGGCTATCGATCGTCCGCGCCCAGTAAACCTTGTCCGGGTTTCCCAGCCGTTCCGCAAAAACACCTTTTGCCGCGTCCTCCCGCGCAAGCGCCAACGAATCGTGCCGCGCCTCCGCCTGGTAAGCCGGGTCGGCCGCTATCTTAGCGCCCATCTCCGCGAACCATCCGACGCCCAAATAGGAAACCGCCGCCCGGCAGTCATATTCCGCCAATCTGAAGTGCTGCCCCGCCAGGTCCTGTTCCACCCGCGTCCGGAACGCGGACGACAGGGTAGGGGACCGTTGCAGCCCCAGGAACGCGATTCGCATCACGCTGTCCGGCGCCCACTCGTGTACGCCATGAAAAAACAGGATCCGATGACGCGTCCGCGTCACATCGAGTGCGCGATCAAGACCCACGAGGTCCGTCATATTCATATCCCCGTCCCCGGTCAGCAGCGTCATATCGAAGTCGAAATTATCCACCTGCGCCCTGTCCGGCAGCGCCGCGCCCCCCAGGATCACCGACTTGATCTCCGGGTGAAGGATCGCCAGATAGCTGGCCACCTTGGCTCCTCCGGAAAAACCGCAGGCGTACACCCTCCCCGTGTCTATCGGAAGCCGCGCACGCGTATCCGCCGAGAGCGCAGCCCAGATATGGTCCCCCGTTATATAGTCGTTCCCGTTCTTCGAATTGTTGCTCCCCACCAGGATGAACCCGCACGCATCCGCCAGCGCCTTGTACTTGCGCACCGGCATCGCCCCGACCCCGTGCGAATCGAAACAATACACGACCGGCATCACGCCGCTTCCAGCGGGAACATAAACCGCGTACGACTGCGTGGCATCCGCCGCGCACGTAACCGTATCGATCACCTTGCCCCTGGGGATATCCGAAGAAGAAGACCGGTTCGCGCAGGCAAACACCGGCAACAGCAGTAAGAGACTCAGGTAGCGCATGCAACGAATGTACGCCTCTTATTCCGACCGCAGCGTCCTGGCCGGGTTCGCCCGCGCCACCCGCAGCGCCTGGTAGCTGATGGTAGCCAGCGCCACCAAAACCGCCGCAAGCCCCGCCAGCGCAAAGACCCACCAGCTGATAGGCGTCCGGTAGGCAAAGTGTTGCAGCCAGCTGTGCATCGCCCACCAGGAAAGCGGGATCGCCATCGCGCACGCCAGCCCGACCAACGCCAGGAACTCCCCGGACACCAGTCCGAACAGGGAAGCGACGCTTGCTCCCAGGACCTTGCGGATGCTGATCTCCCGCGTCCGTTGTTCGGCCGCGAAAACCGACAGCCCCAGCAGGCCGAGACAGGAGATGAGGACGGCCAGCAGGGAAAACACGATCGCCAGCTTGCCTTCCAGCGCTTCATTGGCGTATTGCTTGGCGTACTCCTCGTCGGAAAAAAGGTAGCTGAACGGAAAGGCCGGGTTCAGCTGTCCGCACAAGGACCGCAGGCTGGTCAGCGCCTCCCGTGTCTTCCCCGGTTGTGTCCGGACCAGGAACCAGAAAAAGTAGTTTTCCCGGTAACCCAGCCTGAAAATGATCGGCTTGATCTCGGTGTGCAACGACATGTAGTGGAAGTCTTTCAGGACGCCTATAATCTTGCCCTGGCGCCCCCATTGACTCAGGGACCGTCCGACCAGGTCCTTGTACCCGATGATCTTAGCCGCGGCTTCATTGATCAGATAGCTATCGGAATCGGTGGGAAAACTCCTGGAGAAATCCCTCCCCGAAGCGATCTGCAAACCCATCGTCCGCGTGAAATCATACCCCACCGCCGCCTGCGTGAACATCGGCGTCGCGTTCGGGTCCTTGCCCTCCCATTGGACATTGATCGTACCGTTCTCGATGTTGGTCGGAGACTGGCTGATCATGGAGACGCGACTGATGCCGGGGCTTCGAAGGGCTTCCTGGATAAATACGTCTTTCTTTGGCATGAGGTCGCCCTCGATCGGCACATACAACAGGTTCTCCCGGTCATAACCCAGGTTGACGTCCTGCACATACCGCACCTGGCGCGCGATCAGGAGCGTCGACACGATCAGGACAATGGAAAGCACGAACTGGAAGACCACCAGTACTTTCCGGAAAAGTCCGGAGCGCCCCCCGGCGGGCGTGGCGCCCTTGAGGACCCGGATGGGGCTGAAAGACGAAAGGTACAGGGCGGGGTAGCTTCCCGAAAGCACCCCCGTCAGCAACGCCAACCCGAGGAACGCCGCCCAGAAAGACGGGTTATAACCAGGAAAAGCGATATGCTTTGCCGTTAGCTCGTTGAAGGCCGGCAGCAGTATCGCCGTCAGCAAAAGGGCCAGCGCCGCGGATACCAGGGACATCAGCATGGCTTCCCCGATAAACTGCCGGATCAGGAGCCCGCGCACGGCCCCCATGACCTTCCGCACCCCGATTTCCTTGGCCCTCCGGAGCGACCGGGCCGTCGTCAGGTTCATGAAGTTGATACACGCGATCAGCAGGATGGCGATCGCCACCAGGCTGAACAGCTCCACGTATTCGATCCGGCCGCCGCTCAGGTGGTGCTCCTCGAAGTGCCCATGGAGGTATACGTCGCGATAGGGCTCCATGCCCAGCATCGACCGGGTTTCTTTTTTCGAATTCGGATCTGCATAGAGGTCGTAGAAGTGCGTTATCTTCCTGGCAAAAGCCGCGGGATCGGTTCCTTTTTTCAATAGCACATATGTCGATGGACCGAGGTTCCCCATGTCGAGCATCCAGCCGGTTTCATGTATATAATAATCCCAGTTGAGCAGGAAGTCGAAGTGCCACGAAGACGTCGCGGGGATGTTCGCGTAAACCGCCTTGACCGTCAGGTCCTTTTTATTTTCGTACCGGATCGTCTGCCCGATGGCGGCCGCGGGGCTGCCCCAAAAGGCCGTCGCCATCGACGCCGAGATCGCGATGCTTTCGTGCGTGGCGAGCGCTTCGGTGGCGCTCCCCGCGAGCAAAGGATAGCTGAACATCCGGAAAAAAGCCGGGCTGGCCGCGTTCCCTTCTTCCTTGATCGTCTTGTTCCCCGCGCGGAAGGTGTTTATCGAGTTGTAGGAAAAACCGCTCGCCGCCTCCACCTCCGGAAGCCTCCTCTCCAGTTCCGTGGGCAGGGGCCCCGGCGTTCCATATCCCGCCACCTTTTTGCCGTCGAAGAACATCTGCGTGTACAGGGTGTACAACCGGTCCCCGTTCTGGTGGAAATGGTCGATGCCCCGCTCGTCGGCGACCCAGAGATAGATGAGCAAGCTGCACGTCAGCCCGAGGGCGAGCCCCGCGATATTGATGGCGGAATGACCCCGGTGCGCGCTCAGGTGGCGCAGGGCGATCTTCAGGTAATTCTGGAACATGCATCAGCTGCCGCCAAGAAGGTGCCAACGCGCTAGGCGCTCGGTATCAACGCGTTTAAAAGAGAGCCGTGTCCGCTTTCGATACAGTTACGCGGGACGGTTCGTACTGATATGATACCCGTCTTCCAACTGCCAGAGCCGCGCTCCGCCCTTGATCCCGTCCTGGTTGGTGAACAGGTGCACGTTGCTGTCGAGCTTTAGCGTCAGCTTATCCGTATTTCCCCCGCCCAGGTACAACCGGTCGTAGTTGAACACCACCTGGAGCGAGTCGATCAGGTGTTGCACCCGCCGGTTCCATTTTTCTTTGCCCACCTTCTCCAGCGCCCCGGCCCCGAGAAAGGCGTCCCAGTCCTTGTCCTTGCGTACGGGCATGTGCGCCAGCTCCAGGTGCGGCAGGAGGTAGCCGTTGATCAGCAGGGCCGTGCCTATACCCGTCCCCAGCGTCACCGCCATCTCGTACCCTTCCCCGCTGACTACGCCCAGCCCGAGCTGGTCCGCGTCATTGACGAGGCGCACCGGTTTGCGCAGCGCATCGGCGATCTGCTGCCCCAGGTGGATCTTCGACCAATATCCCTTCCCGAGATTGGGCGCCGTGTATACGATCCCGTTACGGACATACCCCGGGAAACCCACCGATACTTTATCGTAGGCGGGCATACCCTGCGCCAGCTCCTTTATCAATCCTATGACCTCCGACGGCCGCGCCTGTGTCGGCGTCGGCAATCGTTTGTACTCGATCTGCCATTCTCCCTGTTCGTTCAGGATCGTGCCCTTGACATGGGACCCGCCCACGTCGATCGCCAGAATATGTTGCATATTATCCGTTTAGAAATTCCAATATTTCCCTGTTGAAGGCTTCCGTCCGTTCCATGTTCAACATATGTGCCACACCCTTCATCAACACGAGCCTCGAGCCGCCTACGCGACCGTGAATATAGCCCGCGATCGCCGGAATATAGGGAACATCCTGGTCACCCGCGATCAAGAGCAACGGCCGGCTCCACTTCCCGAAGTCCAGCAACCCCGGGTGACGCCCGAACGGCAGCCAGTCGCCAGGCGGGTGGTGGAGCCGGTTCCAAAGCGTCGTCCGGTATACATATCCCCTGATCTGCGGGTCGACCCTGGCGCTATCCCTATGCGGCCCGATACACCATGTCATCATAAACGCCCGCGCAAACAATTCCTGGTTGCCGGTCCCCGCGACCGAATCCATCCGGTCGAAGAGCGCCACGCTCAGGCTGTCCGCCGCCAGCACGTCGGGCCCGTCGAGCAACCCCGGCGACGCCAGCACAACTTTATCCACCCGCTCCGGATACGTCAGCGCGAACTGCTCCACGCAAACCGACCCCACCGAAAGCCCGATCAACGAAGCCGTCTTCAGGTGCAAGCTGTCCATCAGTATCCGGATCACCTCGATCGCCGGAATAGTGGTGTCGACCCCTTCCGTCAGGCCATGTCCCGGCAGGTCGAAAGTGATAACCCGGAACTCGCCCGCCCGGATGACGCCTCCCAGCGCTACGCAGTGCCAACAAAACAGCGCCGCCAGCCCGCAAAACCATAGCGCTCCCCGGCGGCGATGCCACAAAACGATGCTCCATTTCATCCTCTGAATCTACATCTTCATCCACGGAATCCCCATTTTTTTATCACTACCTTATTTGTGCATGGTAAAATAGTACCCTACCTTCAACCCATGGCTGCGTTATACAACACCCCCCGCCTGTCCATCCGGATGCCCGCCCCAGAAGACGCCGCCTTCTTCTTCGACCTCCTCAACACGCCCGGCTGGCTAAGGTTTATCGGCGATCGCAACATAAAAGCCCTGGACGACGCCCGCGCCTACATCACCGACCGCTACCTGCAACACCATGCCGACCATGGATTCGGAGCCTATGTCGTTACCCTGAGAGAAAACAAAACCCCCATTGGCGTCTGCGGTTTCTTTACGCGCACCTACCTGGACACCCCCGACCTCGGCTACGCCCTGCTCCCCGCCTACGAAGGCCACGGCTACGCCCGC
>NZ_DATJIY010000021.1:0-9197 GCF_035492835.1 Dinghuibacter sp. | reverse complement strand
AAGCAGCCGGGTAGAAACCCGGCCGCGATATGTGAGACATGAGAAACTAACCAAGGGTTATTTTTCCGGCATCAGCTCCAGCCGTATCAAATTATCCCCGCTGAGGTAACGGTTGGCCGTTTGCCGGAGGGCTTCGGGGGTGACGGCGTCCACCGCCGCGGGGTATAGGTAGACCTGGTGAAGGTCGTCCCGGTTTTCCATTTGACCACCCAGGTATGCCAGCCACCATCCGTTGGTTTGCTGCTGGGTTTGGGTCGATACCCGTTCTTCCGCCTTCCATTTTTCGACGTTTTCAGCCGGAGGCCCGGAGGCGCGCAGCCTGGCGATTTCATCCAGGGCGGAGACGACGAGCCTGTCAGCGTTTTCGGGCGCACAGGTGAAAGAGACGGTGAACGAGTACCGGGGTAAAGGGAGCTTGGAAATGCTTGCGCTCGCGGAGGGCGTGTAGACGCCGCTTTCCTCTTCCCGGAGTCGTTGGGTAAGACGTATCTGTAAGGCTTCCTTCAGCGCATCGAGCCTTACGCGGTCCTCGAGGGTATAGTCGAAGGGGCCGGAGAAAATGAGGTATACGGAGGCCTTTGGCTCCGAGCCTTTGTAGACGATCTTGGTAATTTTCCCCGGGGGTGTGCGACCGCCCCGGTCAACCGGCTGCTCGCCCGCATGCGTGGATGGAAGACCGCCGAGGTATCGCTCGAGCAGGGGCCGGATGGTCGCCGTGTCGAAATTCCCGACAAAAGTGAAGGTAAACGCGGAGGCGTCGCTAAACCGTTCCCGGTAAATGCGGTAGGCGGTATCCAGGTTGATCTGCGCGAGTTTTGCCAGGCTCGGACCGGTCATACGGACGTTGTTGCCGTGGAGCAAAGCGTTCGCGGTGTCGCTAAAGACGCTGCCGGGATCGTTGGCCCTGTTGGCCATGGCCGCCCTGGAGCGCTCGATGATACTTTGGAAGACGGCCGTGTCTTTGCGCGGCTCGGTAAAATACGCATAGACCAATTCGAGGGCTGTGGGCAGGTCTTCAGGTGTGGCCGCACCGCCAAACCCCTGGCCCCGGTCGGTGATGGCGATATTGACGCGGGCCTGTTTGCCGGACAGGTATTTCTGCAATTGGGTGGCGTCATAGTTTCCGACCCCCCCGGAGACGATGATACCCGCCGCGGCTGCGGCAGACTGGAAGGCGGCGTCGCCATACACCGACGTTCCGCCGGGCGCCGCCGCGCTGAACAGGATTTCATCGTTTTTAAAATGCGTGGGCTTCAGGACGACCCGAAGACCGTTGGAGAGCGTGAGGGCGGTGATGTGAAGGCTGGTGTCTGCCGTTTCAGAAACGACGTGGCCCGCAACCGGGGGCGTCGCCAGTAAGGACTGCGTGCTGACCTGGTCCGCATAGGGTTTCAGGTCCTCCGCCCGCACCGCCTGCAGCCACGAAAGAACGGTACGCTCATCGGGCAGCGGGGTGTTTTCCGGTGCGAGCACCAGGATGTCCCGGTTGGTATCGGTCACATATTGCGCGGCCAGGGCGTTGACCTCCGCCAGCGAAATACCCGGTATGTACTTTTGGACCAGGGCATTCTCGGCCGCGAGCCCGGGGGCTGGAATTCCCTTGAGGAAGTACTCCTGGTACTCCTTCACGAACGACTCCGACGGGGTTTTGTCCATTTCCTGCAGGGCGGCTTTCATGCTATTGAGGTAGCTCGTTTTGGCCCGTTCCAGCTCGGAAGCCGTAAATCCGAAACGCTTTACCCTTTCGGTTTCCCGCCACAGGGCCTTGAATCCCGTATCGAGCGCGCCGGGACGGACGGCGACGGAGGCGTCGTAGCTGTCCAATCCCCCCATAAAGGACTGGATGGAGGCACCTCCCTGGAGATAAGGTGGGTTGGCGACCCGGGAAAGCTCCGCGTAACGGCCGGCCAGCATTTGATTGAACAACCCGCGGGCGATATAAGCGCGGTAGTCCGCCGCGGTGTGGAAAGGGAGACCTTTGTGCTTGATGATCACTTCTATCGCCGTGCCGGTCATCTCCTTGTCGGTGACGGTGATAAACTGGTTCTTGCCGGTCAGGGGCACGGTGTACACCGGGCGAGCGCGCTCACCCGGAGGGTTGCGCAAGTTCGAAAACGTCGATTGGATGGCCCGCACGACGCTGTCCGCGTCGATGTCACCCACGATGATCACCGCCTGGAGGTCCGGGCGGTACCAGTCGTGGTAAAACCGGCGGATGGCTTCCGGACGGAAGTGGTTGAGCACCGTATCGACCCCGATGGGGATGCGTTCGGCATACCGGGAGTGGTTGAGGACGAGCGGCCAGTACTTGCGGCTCATCCGCTCGCTGGCGCCCTTACCCAGCCGTTTTTCCTCCAGGACAACCCCCCTTTCCTTGTCGATCTCGACGGGATCGAGGGTCGCCGACGCGGCCCAGTCGCGGAGGATCTGAATACCACCCGCCAGGACGCCCGGTTTGTCCGAAGGGATCGGGAGCTGGTAGACGGTCTCGTCAAAGCTCGTATAGGCATTGAGGTCGGCGCCGAAACGGATGCCCGCCTTTTGAAGATAGTCGACGAGCTCGTTTTTGGGGAAGTGGGTGGTCCCGTTAAAGCTCATGTGCTCCATGAAGTGCGCGAGGCCGCGCTGATCGTCGGCTTCCAGGATGGAACCCACCTTGTTGACCAGGTAGAGGACCGTGCGGCCGGCGGGTTCGGTGTTGCGGCGGACAAAATAGGTGAGGCCGTTGGGCAGCTTGCCCGTTCGCACGGCAGGGTCTAGCGGAAGCGATTGAGAAAATGCAGGCGACGAAAGGACACAAAGTCCCAGCAAAAGAAATATACGCATGGGTCGTTTTTTATGAGCCGATTAATTCCAAAATACCTTCGTTACGAATAATCATCATTCCCTGCCGGTCCTCCGTGATGCCCTCCATGAGCGTATAGGGATAACGCGGATAAGGACCGTCCATGACCGTGGGCATAAAGGCGAAATGAATATTCCGGTGCGCCTTTAGCGCTTCCCCCACTTCGATGATGTGCGTGGACACGATGAACAAACAATCCCGGTAATCCGAAAAGGCCTCGGTGATGGCCAGCGTGCCGTCGTAGGCGTCCTTGACGTTGGTCCCTTTAAAGAGCTCGTCGAACATCAGCAATAGCCGGCCGCCGGCCGCCACGGCGTCCGCCGCCTGCCGGACGCGGACGACCTCTGCGTAAAAGTGGCTGTAGCCCAGACCGATGTTGTCAGAGACGTTGATGGAGGTATACAGGCCATCCCGCACCGAAAAGGACATCGAATCGGCCGCCACCGGGAAGCCCATATGCGCCAGGTACAAGCCGATGCCGATGGCTTTCATCAAGGTCGACTTACCCGCCATGTTCGCCCCCGTGAGGAACAGGATGTTGCGGTCGCGATCCAGTGACACCGCATTGCCCACGGCGTTGTCCAGGCAAGGGTGGTAAAGACCGGTGGCGCAGAGGACATCGGCCTCCGGCCCCAGCGCGTGCGCATAGGTGAACCCTTTTTCAACCGCTACCTGCGCGACCGCCGTGTACACATCGGTTTCGGCGATAAAAGAGAGGACATCCTCCATCTCGCGGTGGAGGGTGCTTCGGAGCAGGTGTTCGTATCTCGCCAGGGCGCTAAGCGGGATTGCCTGGTAAACGTCGACCCGGAGCAAAGCTTCGAGCCGTTTGTCGGAGAGTACCCCGCGAATGGCCCGCACGCGGTCGTCGAAAGCACCGCCGGAAGAGGCAAGCGCTTCGGCGAATTCCCGGCAGCGATGGAGGGTGCCGATCGTGGCTTGCAGCCCCTGCACGTCGCGTTTGTGGCGCTCGTCCCGGGTCATCGAGGACAGCGTTTTTTTGAGAACGGTCCCCGCAAACGTCACGAGCGCGCTCTTGCCGGAAGCGACGTCCAGGTATTCGCGCATCGAAGCCACGCCCGCCACCTCGAAAGGAAAGGGGGGCATTGTCTCCTGGAAGTAACGGAAGGTGGCGCTCCGCCGGTTGATCGCCGCGGCCTCCGACAAGGGGTGACGGAACATATCATCCAACAGGCGTTCGCCGCCCGCGGTCCTTACGCGGTTGAACAGGTGGTATACCGAGCCCTGACGGAATTTGCCCAGGAGGTTCAGCTCTTCCAGCGTTTGCCGGTCTATGGTAAAGCTCATGGCTTGTGTTTTTTTAGGGTGTCCAATATGCCTTCGTTGCGGATGATGATCATACCGTGCCGGTCGTCGGTGATGCCGCGCTCCAGCGTGTAGGTATATTCGGGTACGTGACCGTTCATCCGCGTCGGCAGGTACAGGAAACCGATGTTGCCGCGCGCGCGGAGGTCCTCGCCGGCTTCGACGATGTGCGAGGAAATGATGAAAAGGCTGTCCTTCTTCCCGGCGAAGGCGGCCGTGACCGCGACCGTGGCCTCGTGCGCGTCCTTCACGTTGGTGCCCCGGAAGAGCTCGTCGAAGAGAACGAAAAGGGCCTTTCCCCGGCTCAGCTCGGTGGCGATCTTTTTCAACCGCAGGACCTCCGCATAAAAGTGGCTGGCGCCGATACCCAGGTTGTCGGGCAGGTTGACCGTGGTATAGAGACCGTCCAATAAGGAAAATGTCATCGAGCCGGCCGCCACCGGGAAGCCCATGTGCGCCAGGTAAAGCGCGGTCGAAACCGAACGCAGGAAGGTCGACTTCCCCGCCATGTTGGCCCCCGTCAGAAAGACGACCTGTTCGCCTGGCTGCATAAAGAGCGTGTTGGCGACGGGGTTTTTCAACGACGGGTGGTATACGCCTTCCAGCCGCAACGTGGCGGGACCGGCCTCCAGCACTTCGGGAAAGACAAACCGGCGGTCGGTGGCTACGCGGGCAACGGATATAAAGACGTCCAGGCGGTAGATGTGCGCGAGCAACCCTTCTACCGTCGCCCGTTCGCGGACCCGGAACAACAAGTCATAGGCATTGATGGCCGTGTACGAGCGCTTTCCCTTGGTTTGCTCCTGCCGGGCCGGCGCCAGCGCGGGGGTGGAGAGCAGCGATTGGATGGCCCCGCGCTCGGCGGCATAATCCCCGATCCCTGCCACGCCCTCCACCTGCATGAACCGGCTGAGGTCCTGGATGAGCGTGATCACCGCGGCCACGCCGTCGGCGATTTCCCGCTCGCTCGGGGCGGCGGATGGTTTGCCCTGCGCCAGGTATTTCTCGGCCATGTCCAGGGCGGTGGCGTCAAAAGGGAAGGCCGCGCCGAGCCGGGCGAAGTCCCTGATGATCCCGGCCCTGGTGCGGATGGCGCCCCTTTCCGCCAGGGGCGCGCGGAACATTTCCTGCAGGAGCGCTTCCCCTCCCCGGGTATGGGTTTGGTTGTACAGGTCGTAGATGCCGCCGGCGTCTTGCCTGCCGAAGATTCCCAGGTCGCGGATCGTTTGTTCGTCGGTTTCCAGGAACATTTATTTCCGTTTTCTCCTGATCAATAAAATCGTGCCCATCGCCAGTAAAACGGCGGGGAGCACCCAGATGTAGACGATCTTCATCACCGCCACCGCGGGCGGTTTTACGTTCAGCCTGGCGTCCCTTGGCTTTGGCTTTGGCATGTAGAGCGGGAACTTCCCGTCGTCCAGCCAGCAAAAGATTGCGCGGCCAACGAAGGAGCCCCCTTCCCGGACCGTGCTCATAAAGTCCGCGTCCCCGCAGACGACGATGCGTTGCTCGCGGCCGCCGATGGGCCGGCTGAGCGCGAGGGCCGTTGGAAAGGAGCCCTGGATGTCGCCTTCCTTTTGGTTATAGACGACATCCGCGGAGTCGGTGACCAACGGGCCCAGCTTCAGCCACGAGCGTCCGGCCGCCGACATCATCAATGGTTTTATGGTAAAGGCGCTGTCCGAGCTGCTGCCCGAGGTGTAAGACAGACCGGTGGCCCCCTGCATAAGCCATTTGATCGTGTCTCCCGATGCCTTGGCGGAGAGCAGGTCCTGCTCTTGGGCGAAATCAAGGATGGCCGGTGTCAGGTAGGGCCGGAGCATATGGGGCATCTCGTTGGCGGAAGGTTCGACAAGAGTGCCGTCCGCGAGCTGGACGCCCAGTTGGCGGAGCACGGGATTGAGTATCGCCTGTTTCCCCGGTTCGCCGAGGATGTACATATTACCGCCCCGGCGGATGTAACGCTGCAACCGCTCCATCGTGGCCGGCCGCAGCGTTGTTTTGGGGTCCGCCAGCACCAGGATCCTGGCGTCGGCCGGGACCTCCCGGTTTTCCAGCGACACGGTGTCCGCGTCAAATCCCAGGTTGATCAGCGACGTACGGGCCTGCTTCTCGATGGAATGGAGACTGTATTCCCGTTCTCCCGTTTTATGGATGTTTCTTTCCAGGTCGCCCGTGACATAGTAGACCTTGGGGATGCTGTCCAGGATCAACCGTTCGAGCGCCGCCGCCGTCTCCTGCTCGTTGGGCCAGAACTCGGCATCGTTGTAGGTCCTCAGGAAGGTGGTCCGTCCTTTGTAGGAGAGTTGCATGACGACCCGCATGTTTTCCGCTGCCGGGTCGATCGCCTTGCGTATTTGCTCGGGTCCCTCGAACAGGGAAGGGTTGAAATCGTAGCCGCCCGCGATCGTCTCTTCGATCTGCTTGAGGGTTTTGCCCGGGAACGTTTTGAAGAAGGAGCTGTCGTTTACGTCGTAATAGTAGACATACTTGAACTGTATGTCGGGCTTGAAGCGCGTATACCGTTCCCAGAGCGAGGACAGGTAAGCGTTCCGGTTTTCGGGGAACCCATAGGGCGCCCCCAGCCCCAATATGTTGGTATAGAGGGTGACCTCCAGGGGGGCCTTACCCAACGACCGGATGATGGCCTGGGTTCTTTCGTGGACCGTATTGTCTTTCCCCGCTGTCGTATCCCAATAACCCGCCAGTGTGGGGCGTGAGCTGACATAACCCAACACCAGGACGGACACGATCACCACCAGATACCGCACCGCTTTGGCGAACCAGGGTTTGGACTCCCGGTCTCCCTTGAGCTTGAACAGGGTAAAGGCGACAAACATATACGTGATCAGGACGAAATAAATCACATCCTTGGTGGTGATCAGCCCCTGGACCATCTTATTGGTCCGGCCCGTGATGGACAGGAAGTAGGTCAGGTCGCGGACAAAGTCGATCCGCTGCCAAAAACCACCGATGCGGCTGAGGACAAAGACGACGATAAAGCTGCCGATGGCGGAAACGATCTGGTACGTCGTCAGGCTGGACATGAACAAGCCGATGGCGGTATAGGCGCAGATGAGGAGATAAAAGCCCAACAACGCGGAGAGCAGCAGCCCATGGTCCACTGCGTGGATGTTGAATGCCCCCGTGACCATGAATAATGCAATGATGGATACCAGCAACAGGTTGTAGGCTACGATGGCCAGGTATTTCCCCAGCACGATCTGGCTTACCTTGACCGGTGAAGAATACAACAGCTTGATCGTACCGCTGTTGACCTCCCGGCTGATCAACCCCATGGTCAGCAAGGGAACATAGAGGAACAGGTTTTGGAGGGCGTTGTTGAAAATCCCGTCCTGACTCAGGAAAATTACCTGGGTAAGGGGAATGCCGAAATCCTTGAATTTGGGGCTGTTGCTCAGCATGAGGTCCTGAGCCTTGGCGATAGGCGCCAGGGAGGCCAGGTAAAACACCGCGCTCTGGACGAAGAAGGCGATGGTCAGGAACCAGGCCACCGGCGAATAAAAGAGGTTACGAAGCTCTGTCCGCGCTATTTTGATTACCGTATTCATCTGGTTATTATTGATGGGATTTACTGGATAGCTGTTTGAACGTGTCGTCGAGCAGGCCTTTGTCGAGACCGATCTCGCGGAGGCGCCAGCCGTGCTCCACGCTGGCGGCCACGAGCCGCTCCATGACGTCCTGGTCGCCTTCGAACCGGAGGCGGATTTGTGTTGCGGTAAGGAACTCGACCCCGGTAATGCCTTTTATCCGGAGCAGCTCCACCGAAGCAGGGGGATTTTCCAATCGCAACAGGATGCTGTTGGTCTGTACATAATTGTTAAAGGCGTCCATGCTGTCCGCAAAAACGATCCGGCCCGATTCGATCATGACGATCTCCTTGCAGAGGACCTGTATCTCCGAAAGGATGTGTGAGGACAGCAGGACCGCGTGCTCCTGCGCCACTTCCCGGATCAGCTTCCTGGCCTCGATGAGCTGGTTGGGATCGAGCCCGTTGGTGGGCTCGTCCATCACCACCAGCTTCGGCCGGTGGACGATCGCCTGGGCGATGCCGATGCGCTGCCGGTAGCCGCCGGACAGGTTCCGGATCAACCGGTTGCTGACGTTCGTGATCCCGCAGCGTTCCTTGGCTTCGTCCACGGCGGACCTTATCCGGGTTTTCTCCATCAGCCGCAGCTCTGCGCAGTAGACCAGGTATTCGTCGGTCGTAAGATCGGTATACAGGGGCGGGTTTTGCGGCAGGAAGCCGATCTCCCGTTTGGCGGCTTCAGGTTCCTGCCGCAGGTCTGTCCCGTTGATGAGCACGCTCCCTTCTGTCTGGTTCAACGTACCGCAAATGATGTTCATCGTCGTGGACTTGCCTGCCCCGTTGGAGCCCAGCAAACCCACGATACCCGTGCGCTCTATCTCCAGGTTTATGTCACGGATCGCCCAGGCCGAGCTGTATTTGTGCGACAGCCGGTCGGTTTTAAGGATGGGATGCATAGTGTCGTTTAGTTAATAGTCATTGATGAGCATCGCCGCCTGCGCGCCCGGTCGCCCGTAAAGCGCGATCGTGACATTGCGGTTCCGCCATGTATTGGTTTGGTCGTTACTGGAAACGCCCGTAAGCGTATAGCTGGCCACCGGCGTCCCGGTGGCGTCGAGGAATTCGAAGGTGGGATCGGGGCTGCCGCTGGCGGCGGGATAGCTTTTGAATGCAGAGACGTCTTTGTACGCAAGCCGGCCGATGCCGGCTACGGTTACGGGGTCGCTTCCCTGCGACAGGTTGACAAAACGAACGCCCACGGCGCTGTCGGGGGAGGCATGATACGGCAAGGTATCCGTGGTGAACAGTGTATCCGGTGTGGCGACGGTGCCGGTGAGGAACAACGTGTGTATGCTGCCCACCGGCAGGGTAAGGGTCAGATCGAATAAGGGGGTGGCGTGCGCGCCCGTGTCTTCGATCCGGTAAACCGTCAGATGTTGTATGCCTACGTACCCGGACAACTGGTTGCTGTATGGA
>NZ_DATJIY010000020.1:0-16612 GCF_035492835.1 Dinghuibacter sp. | reverse complement strand
GCCATGAAGCGGGCGGGGATAAACCGGGCCTTTATCGCGCACGTGGGCGTGGATGGAACCGCGCCGGGGACGGTGCGGCTTTTCTCCCCGGAATGGTGGGATATTCTACATACCGCGCTCAAGACGGCCTCCCGGTTGCATATCGCCATCGGCATGTTCGACGCCCCCGGCTGGAGCGGGATGGGCGGACCCTGGGTAAAACCGGGGCAGGCGATGCGGTATCTGACGGCTTCGGAGACGGGCGTGCGGGGGCCGGGGGTTATAGATACTTTGCTAGGAAGGCCGGCGGAACCGTTTCAGGATGTGCGGGTTATCGCGTATCCGCGGCCGTTAGGCACGCGTCTCGGGGAGGCTGTGTCTTTCCGGTTCCCCGAGCCGGCGGACAGCCTGGTGGTCGGCGTCGCCGGGCACACGACGGTGCGGAGCCTGGTGCTCCGGCCGGAAGACCACCCGATGCGATTGGAAGGTACGGTGGAAGCCTCCGAAAACGGGGTGTTCCGGCCCATCGGCAACTTTACGATGGACAGGAGCAACCCCGCGCTGAATACGGGTTTTGAGCCCTATGGCCCGCTGGCGGTGTCGCTCCCGGCGACGACGGCGGACTCCTTCCGGGTCGTCTTCCGTCACTGGACGAAGGGGAGCGCGCTGGCGGACATGGACCTGTCGGGTGCGGCGGTGGTGGGCAATTATGTGGAAAAGACGTTGGGCAAGATGCATCCGAACCCCCACCCGTTCTGGTACGCTTACCAGTGGCCGATACAACCGGAGGTGACGGATAACCGGTATATGGTCGACCCCGCGCAGGTGATAGACATTTCTTCATCGATGGATTCCACGGGACGCCTGCGCTGGCGGGCGCCGGCGGGGGACTGGGTGGTCCTGCGGACCGGGATGACGCCAACGAAGGTGGTCAACAGCCCGGCGTCGCCGGAGGCGACGGGGCTGCAGGGCGATAAGTTGAACAAGCAGCACGTGGCGGCGAGCTTCGACGCCTTTATAGGGGAAATCCTATGGCGGATACCCGCCGAAGACCGGACGTGTTTCCAAGTTGTGGTCGAAGACAGCTATGAGGTCGGCGGCCTGAACTGGACGGACGACATGGCGACGAGGTTCAAGGCGCGGTATGGATACGATCCCGTGCCCTACATCCCAGTGATGATGGGGTATGTCGTGGGGAGCGAGGATAAAAGCGATCGTTTTCTCTGGGACCTTAGGAGGTTCATCGCCGATGGGGTGGCCTACGACTATGTCGGCGGGTTGCGCGAGCTGGCGCACCGGCACGGTCTGACTAACTGGCTGGAGAATTACGGGCACTGGGGTTTCCCGGCGGAGTTCCTGCAGTACGGCGGACAGTCCGACGAGGTGGGCGGGGAATTCTGGGCCGAAGGGGACCTGGGTGACATCGAGAACCGGGCGGCCTCGTCGAGCGCCCACATCTATGGCAAAAACAAGGTCTCGGCGGAGTCGTTTACCGCGGGCGGCGGGACGTATGCGCGGTATCCCGCGCTGCTCAAGCCGCGGGCGGACCGCTTTTTTACCGAAGGCATCAACAATACGCTGCTGCACGTTTATATCTCCCAGCCCGACGACCGGTTGCCGGGCGTCAACACCTGGTTTGGTACGGAATTCAACCGGCACAATACGTGGTTCGGCCAGCTGGACGTCTTTACGACATACCTGAAGCGCTGTAACTTCCTGCTGCGGCAGGGGCGGTATGTGGCGGATGTGGCGTATTTCATTGGGGAGGACGCGCCGAAAATGATCGGGGTGACGTCACCGTTACTCCCCCGGGGTTATTCTTATGACTATATCAATGCAGAGGTGATATTGCATCGCCTGTCCGTGGTCGCCGGTCGTTGGACGTTGCCGGATGGATTGTCGTATAAGGTGCTGGTGCTGCCGCCGCTGAAAACGATGCGGCCCGAGGTGCTGGCCCGGCTGGATTCGCTGGTGGCGCTGGGCGGCGTGCTATTGGGGCCGGCGCCGGAGCGGTCACCAAGCCTCCAGGATTACGGGCGTGCGGATGCGCGGGTACGGTCGATGGCCTTGACGCTCTGGCAATCCCCACGGGTGTATAACGGCGTGGGGTTGGATACCGTGTTTGCGCGGCTGCGGATCTTGCCGGATATGGCGGGGCCGGATAGCGTGTTGTTCATACACCGTACGTTGTCTGACCGGGATATCTATTTTGTCAGTAATCAAACCGCGCACCGGTTGGACTGTACGCCGGCGTTCCGGGTGCAGGGCGCTTCGCCGGTGTTGTGGGATCCCGTTACCGGGGAGACGAGGGCTTTGCCGCGGTTCTCTGTAGAGGGCGGGGTTACGCGGGTGCCGCTGAGGTTTGAGAGGTATCAAAGTTATTTTGTGGTGTTCGGGCGCGGGGGCGGGGTCGGCGCGGCGGAGCGCGACGGCGGCGTTGCGACGAACTTTCCTTCGCCTAAGGTCGTGCTCGATGTGCGCGGGCCGTGGAAGGTATCGTTCGATACCGCCATGCGGGGCCCCGCGGGGCCGGTGGTGCTTGATACGCTGTCGGACTGGGGCCGGAGCCTGGATACGGCCATCCGATATTACTCGGGTAAGGCGATCTATAGATGCGACTTCCGGGTAGATGCCGTTTATCCGAAGGGCAAAAGGGTGTGGCTGGACCTGGGTTCGGTGATGGCGATGGCGAAGGTGCGCGTCAACGGCGTGTATGCGGGCGGGGCCTGGACGCCGCCCTATCGCGTGGACATAAGCGGCACCGTTAGGAAGGGGATGAACCACCTGGAGGTGGAAGTGGTCAATACGTGGGTGAACCGGCTGATCGGTGATAGCCGGTTGCCCGTGAAAGACCGGCGGACCTGGATGGACGTGGATCCTTATGGACCCGGCGATGCCTGCGTGTCTTCGGGGCTGCTGGGGCCGGTGCGAATTTGCGTGGGCGGGGAGTAGCGGTTTTGCGTATCTTCGCGGATCAACCTGATCCTAGCCGACGCCACAATGCTGCCAAGATCGTTCGATACCCTTTTCAGGAGCGCACAAGCCTTTGTCTTCGCGTGCGTCCTGGGGGCCTGTCGCCAGTCCTCACCACCGGTGCCGCCGGATCATCCCGCCTACTTCGACAAAGTGTACCATCGGCTGGACAGCCTGGCCGTGCCGCCGTTACAGGCCTTTCACTACCTGGACTCCCTTTACGCGGCGTTCCCGTCACCGGGTATCCTGGACCGGACGCGGCTCTATGACTATAAGGGATTCTTCTATTTTTACCACGCGCGGGACCTGCCCAATACCATGCGCTATGTGGACAGCAGCCTCGACCTGTTGTCCGGGAGCGACGCGCGGAAGGCGTACCCTCAGCAATACGCCCGGGCCCTGATCAACAAGGGTGAGGTGTACCAGTACCAGCAGGACTACGATAACGCGTTGTTATATTACTTCCGTGGTCGCCAGGCTATGGAACGGCTCGACGACAGCTGCACCATGGCGGAATATACCCAGCGGCTGGCGATGGTGAGCTACCGGCAGCGCCGGTTCGCCACCGCGCGGAATTTCTTTGGCCAGGCGCTCCGGGAGTACGCCGCCTGCGGACCCCAGTTCAACGCCTTTGCCTATGTACAGTCCAACCTCGACAACATCGGTATGTGCTATGCCGCGCTGGGACGCTGGGACAGCGCCGCGTGGTATTACGACAGCACCCTCTCCTACCTGGACAAGGCGGGCCAGCGCTATACCGGCGACACGGCGCACCGCAGCTATCTCGAGACGGCACGGGCCGTCGTCTATGGCAACCAGGGGGACTATTCTCTTCATGGCCACGATACCACCCGGGCGCTTTTTTTATACAAGGAAAGCGTCGATATAAACCTCCGGCCACGGCACGACTCAGACAACGCCCTAAGCGTGCTCGTCAAGCTGGCGGGGCTGGAGGTGGCGCTCAACGATCTGGGTGGTGCGCGGACCACGCTGGTGTTGTCGAAGGCGGTACTCGACGGCCGGCCGTCACGGGACGCCTGGATGGGATGGACCAGGGCACAGGCCGCCTGGCTGGGCAAGACCGGCGACTGGCAGGCCGCAGCCGCGGCCCAACAGGCGTGGATGCGGGCGCAGGATACGATCAACAACAATGCGGGACCCGTCGCCACCATCAACTTCCCCGATGAGCTCCAAAACCTCGAGGACAGGTATACCATCGAGCTGCTGCGGCAACGCGACCGGGTCAAAACGATCTCGCTGATCCTGATCATCCCCATCGTCGTGCTGCTGTTCGTGATCATCCTCCTGATCCGCCGCGGCACCCGCCGGTCCGCAGATTATATCCAACAGCTCAACAGCCTCAACGGCGCGCTGAAAACGGAGAACCAGCACACGCAGCTGGCCATCAACGCCATGAACGAGACGCAGGCGGCCTATCTGCAAACCCTCCGGGTCGTCGCCCACGACCTGCGCAGCCCGGTGGGCGCGATTTCATCGGCGATCAACCTGCTTTGTACGGAGCCGGGTTTCGACGAAGAGACCAGGATGCTGTTGTCCCTCATCCAGGAAGCATCGCAGCAGTCGCTGCAGCTGGTGGGAGAAGTGATGCGGCTGGACCTACCGCTCGGGGCCCTGCACAAGGAAAAAGTAGACCTGTCTTCCCTGCTGGCGTCCTGCGTGAGTACCCTCCGTTTCAAGGCCAGTGAAAAACGGCAGCTCGTCCGCTTCGAAACCGAGCCCATCACGCTGTATATCGACCGCCAGAAAATATGGCGGGTCATCATCAACCTTCTCGACAACGCGATCAAATTCAGCGCCCCGGAATCGGACATCCTGCTCCGCTCGTTCCGGGAAAACGGCCTGGCCGTAATCACGGTAACGGACAAGGGTATCGGCATCCCCAAACACCTCGAGGCCCAGCTTTTCACCCTGGAAAACCAGGGAAAGCGCTCAGGCACGGCCGGGGAGTCGTCGTTTGGGCTGGGGCTCGTGATTATCCGGCAGATCGTACAGTCGCACGGGGGGAACATCACCGTGGACAGCGTGGAGCACGTGGGGACGACTTTTAGGATCGAATTGCCGATCGTTTCGGAGTAACTTGTTTTAATCGAAAATCCTATCTTTATGTCTGAACATACCAACAAATATGCGAAATCTTGCCATTTCATTTTTGCGGGGCGCGGGGGTTGCGTTGCGCGCGGTTTGCGCGATGCGCGTGGTTTGCGCGCTCGGCGCGGTTGGCGCGGCGGGGGTTTTTTGCCCGGCGCACGCCCAGCTGACCATTAAAGAAGCCAAAGGGCTGCCGTATCTGTCGCAGCACGAGGGGAAAAGCTGTCAATCGGTGGCGTTGAGCCTGGTGAACGACGGGGACTCGGCGGCGTTTGCCTTCCGGGTGCGGGGGCTGGCCGATCAGGCGGTGGCGGTGGGGCGTGGGGCTTCGACCGTCGAGGTTTTTGTGCCGGAGCATAGCGGCGCGGTGTCTTTTTCGCTGGGTGGCGTCAAGGGAAGCGTGACTTTAGAGGCGGTGCGGAAAATGACGATATACATACTCCCCCACTCTCATAACGATATAGGATATACGGAGATCCAGACCAATGTGGAGCGGAAGCAGATGAACAACCTGCTTACGGGGATCAGGTATTGGAAGGAGACGAAGGACTACCCGGCGGGGGCGCGGTTCGTGTGGAACCTGGAAGGGGTCTACGCGGCGGACTTGTTCCTGCACCGGATGAGCGAGCAGCAGCAGCAGGACTTTATCGAGGCGTTGCGCCAGGGGGGCGTATCGATCAACGGGATGTATGTAAACACGCTGACGGGGCTGTGCCGGCCGGAGGAGCTGCTCCAGCTGTTCCACCGGGCGGGTGAAGTGGCGTCGCTGGCGGGCGGCAAGGTCGACGCGGCGATGATCAGCGACGTCCCGGGGTATACGTGGGGTACGGTGACGGCCATGGCGCAGGCGGGGATCAAATACTTTTCGGTGGCGCCGAATTTTTTCGACCGGATCGGGGACATCCTGGTGCAATGGCAGGACAAGCCGTTTTACTGGGTGAGCCCGAGCGGGAAGGAAAAAGTGCTGGTGTGGATTCCCTATATGGGGTATGCGCTGTCGCATACGATGCCGGAGGGTCTGACCAGGAAGTTCGTGGCGGATTATATCGCGGAGCTGGGAAAGAAAGGCTTCAATTACGACATTTCCTATATCCGGTGGAGCGGGCACGGGGACAACGCGGTACCGGACAAGGCGATCTGCGAGTTCGTAAAATACTGGAACACGACCTATACCTGGCCTAAGTTTATCATTTCCTCCACCAGCGATGCGTTCCGCGCGTTCGAGGACAAATATGGCGCGCAGCTTCCCCGTGAGCAGGGCGACTGGACGGGTTACTGGGAAGACGGCGCCGGTTCTTCCGCCTTCGAAACGGCGGAAAACCGAGCCACCAGCGCACGCCTGACCCAGGCGGAGGCGCTTTGGGCGATGCGCGGGGGCACCGGATTCCCGGTGTCGACCGACCGGGAGGCTTGGAAGAATGTCATCCTTTACTCGGAGCATACGTGGGGGGCGGACGTGAGCATTACGCGGCCGCTCAGCCAGAAGACCATGGAGCAGTGGATCATCAAGAAGTCGTATGCGACGCAGGCGGATAGCTTGTCGCTGGAGATGGTACGCGGGGCGCTGCCAGGGGTGACTGATGCGGGGCTGGGTGCGATCGACGTGTATAACACGCATTCGTGGGTCCAGACGGGGCTGGTGACGCTCTCGTCGGCCGTGGGGGATAAGGTGACGGACGATCATGGGACGGTGGTGCCGTCGCAGCGGTTGTCTTCCGGGGAGCTGGCGTTTGTCGCCAGCGACGTGCCGCCGTTTGGGGCGCGGAGGTATACGGTGTCCGCGGGCGTCGCTGCCGGCGGCGACGCTATCCGTGCCGACGGAAATGTCCTTGACAACGGGGTCGTTCGCGTGGCGGTCGACGAGCGCACGGGCGCGGTCGTTAGCCTGACGCGGCATGGTGTCGACAACGAATTCGCGGACACGGCGTCCGGAGGCGGGTTGAACGATTATCTCTTTCTGAAAGGAAATAACCTGAAGGATATTGAGCGGAACGGGCCGGTAAAGATCACCGTCAGCGAACGGGGGCCCGTGCTGGCTGAATTGCGCATCGAGTCGCAGGCGCCGGGGGTAGCGAACCTCGTGAGGACGGTCCGGCTGGTAAAGGGTTTTGACTTTGTCGAGGTTTCTAACATCCTGGACAAGCTGCCCGCGGAGCTCGATCCGCATCCGGGGGACTATCAGTGGGCCAACCTACATGGGAAGGAGAGCCTCAACATCGGGTTCCCGTTCCATGTGCCGGACGGGCAGGTGCGGCTGGACATCCCGATGGCGGTGATGCGGCCGGAGCAGGACCAGATACCGGGGTCTTGTAAAAACTGGCTCGAGGTCGGCAACTGGGCGGATGTGTCCAACGGGTCCGTCGGCGTCACGCTGGTCACGCTCGACGCGCCGCTGGTGGAGGTGGGCGGTATCACGGCCACCATGCTGGGCGGTCAGACAAACCCCGCCGTTTGGCGCAAACACATCGAGCCCACGCAAAAGATCTATTCGTGGGCGCTGAATAACCACTGGGAAACCAACTACCGCGCTTACCAGGACGGGATCATCCGGTTCCGGTATGCGCTCGAGCCGCACGGCGGGTACGATCCGGTGGCGTCGACGCGGCTGGCTACGGGGCTGGCCGAGCCGTTGATTGCTTCGGCGTCGGGCACTCCCGCGGCTTCGGGTACTCCCGCGGCGTCGGGCGCTTCGTTGCTGCGGCTGAGCTCGGACCGGTTGGTTGTCCTGTCGCTTAGGCCGTCCCGGGATGGGAAGGCTTTGATGGTGACGCTGTATAACCCCACCGCTGTGGCGGAGTCCACCGGGTTGACCTGGGGCGTCGCCGTTGGCGCGGTGCACCTCAGCAATACCAATGAAGAGACGTTGGATGCGGTCGCGGGGCCGTTGTCCGTCGCGGGGCAGGACGTGGTTACCGTGAGGGTCGAGCGTTAGTCGTCGACGTCCAGTTGGGCGACATCCGGTTTGGCCGCGGTTGCCGCTCCGTTCCCGGCGGTTCTTAATGCCGTGAACCGGAAGTAGCGGGCCGTAACGGGCGCGTCTAACCGAACATGCTGCGGGAGCGGGTTGGCGGCGATGTTGGAGAATTCGCCGGTTTGGGGCGGGGTCCAGTGCCGGCCGTCGGGGCTCGTGGAAAAAGCGTAGTGATCGATCATACCGGCGGATGGCGGTGAATAGGTGAAACCGCTGAGCTGTCGGGCGCGTCCCATGTCGACGACTATTTCCGCGCGTGTTGCGGAGACGACGGTCCAGTCGGGGTGGGCCGCTTTTCGAGGCGCCATTCCGGCAGCTCGCCCGTCGGCGGGTTCTCCGTTGGCGGGTTCTCCGCTCGTCGCGGGCGGTTCGCGGAAGAGCCCGAAGTCACTGAGCGCAATACACGCGGGCGAGCCGGTGATCCGAAGGCGTACCTGAGACGCGGTGACATCATGCCCCAGCCGTATGAGGCGGTTGGCGCCGATGCTGGTGGCGGTGGCCAGGGGCAGCCAGCGGCCGCCCTCCCGGACGTCCACCGCCAGGGAATCGATGCGCTGACCGAGCTTGATATTTTCCCGGAGCCGGATGACGTTGAATGTTTTGGGCGTGTCCAGGTCGAAAGTCAGGCTGGGCGTATGGACGCTGTCGTCGGTCGCCCAGCAGGTATACCGGTCGCCATCCAGGAGGAAACGCGGTCCGTAACGGGCGTCGTCCCCTCCGCGGGTGTTGCTCGCGTGAAGATGCGCGCCTGCCGCCAGGTTTTTGGCGAAAGTCTCCCGGAGCAGCTCCCCGAACATTTTTAGCGAAAGGACGTCGTGATCGTCGAGACGGCCCCGTTTGTCCGGTGCCAGCCCGAGGTCGAGACAGGCGCCACGGCCGACGCTGGCATAGTACAAGTCGAGCAGCTGCCGGGGCGTCTTCACCTGGTGGTTTTCGGACTCGTGGTAAAACCACCCCGGCCGGATGGGTACGTCGCATTCTGCGGGCATCCAATACGCACCGTTGCGCGTGCCCGTGACGGCGATTTCGGCCTTCGAGAACCCGTTGGCCGGGGCGCGCCCCGGTTCCGGCGCCTGGGGCGTAAAGGTTTCCCAGCAGGTCTTCCCCGCGATGCCCTGCTCGTTCCCCACCCACCGCACGTCCGGACCCACGTCCCCGAAAATGGCCGCCGCCGGCTGCAGCCGGCGGGTCAGCGCCCAGATCGAATCCCAGCCGTAATAGCTGGTCCGGTCTATCGTCCGGGTTTCCTTTGCGCCGCCATAGAAGCCATCGCCGCCGTTGGCGCCGTCGAACCAGGACATGAAGAGGGGGCCGTAGCTCGTATACAATTCCGTAAGCTGTTGCCGGTAGACGTCGATATAGGCGGGGGTACCATATGCCGGGTTGTTCCTGTCCCACGGGGAGCAATAAAGGGCATAGCGCATGTTCAGGTGGCGACACGCCACCTGGTAGTCCTTTACCATGTCTCCCCTACCCTGCCTCCAGTTGCTTTGTGCGATCGTTCGCGTCGTTGACCGGCTGGGCCACAGGCAAAGACCGTCGTGGTGTTTGGCGACGAGGACGATGCCCCTGAAACCGCCGGCTTTGGCGGCGCCGACGACCTGGGCGGGATCGTAGTCGGTGGGATCGATGAGGCGCGGGTCTTCGTTGCCGTAACCCCATTCGTGATCCAGATAAGTATTGACGCCGTAGCAGACGATACAATACATCTCGGTTTCCTGCCAGGAGAGCTGGCGCGCGGTGGGGAGGGCGCCGTAGGGGGCGGGGGGCGCCACGGGGGCGCGGGGCGCCGTAAGTGCGACGGGTGCCGTGGGCCTGACGGGGGCGCGGGCGGCCGTGGGCGCGGGGCGGGCGGCCACGGATGCGGGAGGGGCGGTCGGCGAGATCGTCATGGACAGCCCCAGGGCAAGCAAAAGGAGATTCTTCATATGGTGCAATCTTCCCAAAAATCGGCTTTCCCGGTAAAAGAATTTTCACCTTCTTTGTAAGTAAAGTAACCGCCATGATCGCGCATTCGTTCAACGACAGCCTGCACTGCCCGAGCAGCCCCCGGACAAAAATGATGGACCAGGTTTGTCTCGACGTCCCGGTACATTTTCACGAGGGGTGCGAGCTGCTGTATTTCGAAGAGGGCTTCGGGACGCGCGTGATCGGGGATCATACCGGCGAATTTACAGCCGGGGATATGGTGCTGGTGGGGCCGAACCTGCCGCATACCTGGCATACCAACACGATCCCTCCGCCATCCCGGCCGCGGATCAAATCATACGTTGTCCATTTCCTCCCCGAATTCCTGGAAGACCTGGCCGTGCCCGCGGAAGAACGGCAACCGGTGACGGACCTCCTTAGCCGGGCATCCCGGGGTGTCTATTTCTATGGCAGGACAAGGGATGAGGCCGCCCGTAAAATGAAAAGGATGGCTTCGGCGGAGGGGTTGAAAAAGATCATCCTTTTCCTCGACATCATCGATGTTCTGTCGCGATCGGAGGAATACCGGGTTATCGCATCGCCGCGCGCCGTGCCCGAACGGCAAGACGCCGACAGGCAAGACGATGACCGCCAGGGCACTTACCGGCAGGGTATCGAAAGGTTCAGTAAAACATATCGGTATATCCTCGAGCGCTACCGCACCGGCTTTTCGCTGGAAGACGTCGCCACCGTGGCGGGTTTGACGCCAAAGGCTTTTTGCCGGTATTTCAAAAGGATGACGGGGAAGACGCTGACGCGGTTTACCAACGAGCTCAGGGTCGAGTACGCGTGCTCGCGGCTGAATGTCCCGGGGTGTTCCGTTTCGGATGTCTGTTTCGACAGCGGTTTCAACAACCTCACGCATTTCAATACGTCGTTCCGGAGGCATACCGGGATGACGCCGTCGGGTTACCGGGTTAGCGCGAGCAAGGTTACCGGGTCAGCGCATGCAAGGCCATGACGTCCTGAAATCCCGATGGGCCGAGGATGTCGAGCACCGATTGAAACGCTTTCTCGTTATCCGCCTGGTTGGAGAGAAAAACCAATGTCCAGTCTTCTTTTGGCCGGTGTATCACGAAATTGTTAAAACCGCAGGTACTCCCCGAATGGAACCAGGTATCGGCGCCCGCCAGGAACCAGCCGGCGGCGTAGTAATTGTCGTCGCTGATGGGAAAGCGCAGCGCTTGCAGCTGCGCCTTGTAGGTTTCGTTTGCCTGGAGGGCCTCGATCCACCTGGCATAGTCGTGAACCGAAGTATAGATACCGCCGTCGCCCTTGGTGGCGCTGGTGAGGCTTTGATCGACGGGGTGGCCCATGGCGCGGTGGGCGATGG
This sequence comes from Dinghuibacter sp., assembly GCF_035492835.1. NCBI lineage: Bacteria > Pseudomonadati > Bacteroidota > Chitinophagia > Chitinophagales > Chitinophagaceae > Dinghuibacter > Dinghuibacter sp. Next base: position 5,279 of record NZ_DATJIY010000020.1, on the reverse strand, counting down.
GCGTTGCCGCCTCGTAGACGGTCGTGTTGGTCATTCCCAGGGGTTGGAAGACGTTTGTCTTCAGATATTCCGCATAGGGCCGGCCGGAGGCCTTTTCGATAACCAAAGCCAGCAGGCAGAAGCCGGTGTTGCTGTAGCGGAAGCGTGTACCGGGCCGGAAAAACGGCGTATCGGCGTGCTGGAGCAGCCGGGGGACGTCGGCGTCGAGCACCTGCGTCGTCTGTTCCTTTGGGATCAGGTCTTCGTAGTCGGGCAGACCGGAACTGTGGGTGAGCAGGTGGCGGAGGGTTACGCCCACGGCTATGCGCGGTGGGATGTCGGGGAGCCATTGACGGAGGCTGTCGTCGAGTTTCAGGCGACCCTGGCGGGCGAGCATGAGCACAGCCATCGCGGTGAACTGTTTGGTCACCGAGGCCAGACGGAAATTGACGTCCGCGGGGGTCGTATTGGCATAGAGGGTCCTGCCGCCCTCGAGGATGCAAAAGGCGATCTGGCTGTGCTGTGTGCGGAAGAACGAGTCCAGTCTCTCCTTTGGCGGTTGTTGTGCGTGTACGGTCGTGATAATCAGGGTTGCGATCAGGAATTTATTCACTTCGTTTCTTAAATACGCCTTCGTCTTCCCCGCCCTGGGGCACGTCGTCCTGGTCCGGTTTTTCGCGGGCGCCGTCTCCGTCGGCGTCTTCGTGCGGCATGAACTTCGCGCCGTCGGCGCGGCGTTGGTCGAGGGCCTTTTCGGTTTTGCCGGCGGCGGTATCGTTTTTGTCGGGGGCCGTTTCGTTCTTTTTCATAGTACCACTTTCCCTTACGACTGCAAAAACCGGGCTACGGAGGCAGGGCATGCCACGAATATACGCTACGCCGGCTCCATTTCCCGGGGGGCAGCGATGACCCTGCCGGCGTGGAGGCCGCGGTATTCCTGGGGGGACATGTTCATGTGTTTCTTGAACAGCCGGGAGAAGTAGTAGGGGTCGTCATAGCCTACGCGGGTGGAGATGTCCTTGACCTTGAGCTCTGAGTCGTAGAGGAAGATACACGCCCGTTCGAGCTTGAGGCGGATGAAGTATTCCAGGGGCGGGAGACCGGTGGTTTTATGGAAAAGGTGGGAGTAGTGCGAGGCGGACAGACCGCATTCGGTGGCGAGCTCTTTTACGGTGAGGATCTGATCGAGCTTGCCGCGCATGAAATGGACCGAGTCGTCGATGAGGTCCCTGGTCGTTTTCAAAGGGGGGGTGTTGTCGGGCGTCGTCGCGCTGCCCGGATAGAGGAAGGTCGCGATGAGGTGGTACAGGCAAAGGTTCGCGTTCCCCAGGGTTTCGTTGGTGAAACCGGTTTCCAGGTTGCGGTAGATGGTGTCCCAGAGCTGGAGGCCCTTTTCGTTGTACATGATGGCACGGGGTTCGTGGCTGGAGCCTATGCCAAAGCGCTGGTTGAAGATGTCCACGTCGTGACCGCTGAAGTGGACCCAGTAGATGGTCCAGGGGTCCTTTTCATCCGCGCCGTAGCTCAGGAAGTCCCGGGTGGCGGGCAGGATGACGAACTGGTTGGGGGAAAGCTCAAAATGCTTTTCCTTGACGCGGTACCAGCCCTTGCCGCGCACGCAATAGATCAGGATGTTGTCGGTACAACCCTCCCTGCGGCGGCGGTAGTGACCCGCGGCTTTCGGGAAATAGCCAATCTGCTCGACATAGAGCCGGCTCAGGACGGGGTCGGGCAGGATCATGTGCTTGCGGACCGAAGCCGGCAGGCTGAGCATCTTTTCTCCAAGGAATCCATCACGCTTTCTCATGTTACATCATTTTACGTTGCTAGACCATAAGGCGAAAACAAAAGGAACATGGCTACGACGGCCAGGATCAGGCCGGCGTTGTACCAATAGCGGTGCTTCCAGGGTTGTACGTCGACGAGTGCGGTTTGCCGGAACCGGTAGGGTGTTTCCAGGGGTTTCAGCTTTCCGATCGCGAGCATAAGGGCCACCGTGAGTATAAAAAGGATGAACAAGACGTGGAGGTAGTGCAAACCGGTGTCCCATACGAACTGGGTCGTGGCGTAGGCGCAGACAAAAAAGAAAAGCCCGGCCTTGGCTGCCACGGGTGGGACCTTTTTGGTGGCGAAACCGACGATGAGCACGGTAAAAACGGGCAGGCTGAAAAAGCTGGAGACCTTTTGGAGGTACGCGTAAAAACCGCCCCTGACAAACAGGATAAAGGGCGCGATGCCGATCCCCAGCAGGGTGGCACCGACCTGGAACAGCCTGGCCGTGCGGATATTTTTGCGATCATCGGGGCTGCGCTTGTAGAGGTTCATCGTAAACAACGTCGCGGAGCTGTTGAGCCCGGCGTTAAAGGTGCTTAGGGCGCCGCCAAAAACGATCGCGGCGATAAAGCCCACCCACAGCGGGGGCATAACGTCGCCGACCAACCGGGGAAATACCGAGGCGGTGTCGCCGAGGTGATCGTACACGTGTACGGCAATCAGCCCGGGCACGTTCAGCATCAGGGGCGCGAGCAGCTTTCCCACGCACGCCAGGGCGATGCCCTTCTGGCCTTGTTCGAGGTTCCTGGCCGCCAGCGCGTCTTGCATGATGTATTGCTCCATCCCCCAATAGTATAGGTTGATGAGGAACATCCCGGTGAAAACGGTGCTGAAGGGCACGAGGTCGTTCTTGCCGCCGATCGAGTTAAGGTGGTCGGTGTGGCTGTGGAGGAGGGCTTGGATGCCTTCGCTCGTTTTTCCGTGGCCGATATATTTCAATCCGAAGTAGAGCAGCATGAGACCGCCGACAACCATTGCCGCGCCTTGAAGGCTGTCGGAGACGCTGATGGCCTTGAAACCGCCCAGCAGGGTATAGGCGCTACCCGCGATGGCGATGAGCAGGACGAAGGCCGTGATGGCTTGCAGATGGCTTATGCCTAGGCGTTCCTGTAAGTGGAATATCCCCTCGAAGGCAACCGCCCCGCCGTAGAGTACGCTGGGGATCAGGTTGAGCAGATACCCGGCAAGAAAGATAAAGGTGACGATCTTCTTGGTGGCGGGGTCGAAGCGTTGCTCAAGGAAATCCGCGGTGGTGTTGGCGCCGATCCGCAGGTAGATCGGCATAAAGAACTCGGACACGACGAGCATGGCCAGCACCGAGCTCATGCCCCAGGCCATGACGGTCATGTTGTTGATGTATACGGACTCGTTCTCGCCGATAAACTGGTTGGCGCTCATGTTGGTGAAGAACAGCGAACCACCGACCAGCCAGAAACCCAGGCTGCGCGAACCCATAAAGAAATCGGAGGTCGTTCGCAGACGCTGGCGTTTCACCTTCCACCAGGAAACGAGGGCCACGAGCGTGGTCCAGGCCAGAAAGCTTATGACTATTTTTGACGTCATATCGATCTTCTGCGGATTAGGACGGTGGGGATCACTTCCTGTATCTTCTGCCGGTTCTGTATATATGCCGCGGCCTTTTGGGCCATTTCTTTAAAGTCAGTGGAATACGTGGTGATCCCGTCGCAGATGATTTCCTTGACAACGTCGTCGTTGTGCGAGAGGATGCCTACGTCCCTGCCCAGCTGTAATTTTTTTTCGCCACAGTCCCGGAGCATCTCCCAGAGCTCGGCGTTATTGATCGTAAAGTACACCTTGTCCTTCTCCAGGGAACCCGGGATGTATTCGTCGAGTATCCGGTGCTTAACCTTATGGTCCTTTACAAATTTTTTAAACGCCCTGACGATTTCTATCGGCGTGTCGGAGTTCGGCCGGTGGTAGAACACCATTTCGCCAAAGGTCTTTATTTCCTTGTGCAGCGCATTGAACGCTTCATAGCTCGACCGCTCGAATTCCTGGACTATATACGAGAAATCGTCGTTCTGCATGGGCTCGAAACGGTCGATCATCAGGAATTTGTCCATCGGCAGCGTTTGCAGGATTCCTGACGTACGTTCGTGCGGGATCGGCGCGATCACGTACATGCCGTACTTGCCCCGAACGTTGGATACGATGTTTTCGAAAACCGAGATGTTGTTGTGGTGAAAAAAAACGTCAATGTGCGCCGTTTTCCCCACCCCGGCCCGGAAGGTCTTGTAAAAGGTCTCCTGGAAGGAGTCGAAAGCGTATAAAAGGAGGGCTATCTTGACCTGCTGGTCGGTGTCCTCGTTGGATACATAAAAACCAAGGCGGTTCCTGGACTCGACTATACCCCTGGTGGTCAATTCTTTATAACTACGGGCGATGGTTTCCCTGGCAAATCCCAGCTCCTTTGACAGGTTGTTGACCGACGGCAACAAGTCCCCCTTGGAGACGATCCGGGCGTTGATCGCATTGATCATCCCCTGGACCAGCTGGTCATGTTTGGATAGGCCTGGCGTGCCTTCCAGCTCCTGAATCTGTTGGTAAATGGCTCTCATACAGCAGCAATCTGTCCTATACTATACTATCCTACTGTTAAAAGTATGGAAAAAACGGAATATTCCAATAGATTTTTGGAACTGGTATGTCCTTTGGGTATTTTTCGTGATTCAACACCTATGACATGAAACACTGTACCTCCAAAGCAGCCGCCGTGATCGCCCTCCAGGACAGGGGATATGACCGTGACTTCACCCTTTCCCCCGGGCGCCTGCGCTGCGTCCAGGATAGCGTCGTTTTCGATCCACGGGACGTGGTGATCGATGAGACCTACCGATTCCAGGCGACGGTGGTTTGCGCGATCAGATCGGTCTACAATAATTTGAAAGGGATATTGATTGTGCCGTATGGGAGGTTTATTAATCGGCTGGCGTAGGGGGCCATTCTTCGGACCATTCCCTAAGTTTCTTTTGAAGGACATTCTTATCAATCATCTTCGTATTGTATTCGGCAATAAGCGCGGGGCTGATGTTCCGGCTCATGGCATATTCGACGACCTCTTTACTTTTTTCTGTACATAGCAGCACGCCGATTGAAGGATTCTCATGGGGCTTTTTGACATCCCGGTCGAGCGCTTCGAGGTAGAAGTTGAGCTTGCCGATGTATTCGGGCTGGAAGGGCGTAGTCTTCAGCTCGATGGCCACAAGACATTGAAGTTCACGGTGATAAAAAAGAAGGTCGAGGTAGTAATCGTACATACCCACCTGCAAGCGATACTGTTCTCCCATAAAAACGAAATCGCGGCCGAGTTCCAGAATAAATTGTCTCAACCGTTTGGTCAGACCTTTCTGCAGGTCATCTTCGGTATAGGGTTCCGGCAGGTCCAGAAATTCAAAAATATAGTTATCCCGGAAGACCGTTGGAATGATCGCTGCGTTCGGATGCGC
>NZ_DATJIY010000019.1:0-13167 GCF_035492835.1 Dinghuibacter sp. | reverse complement strand
AGGGGCCCGACGCCTAGGGGCAAGGGCCTATTTGGACCAGTGCATCTGGATGAGGTTGGCTACGAGGGCGGTCCAGCCGGTTTGGTGGGCGGCGCCAAGGCCCTCGCCGGTTTCGCCGTGGAAGTACTCGTAGAAGAGGATGTGGTCGCGGAAGTGGGGGTCGGTCTGGAATTTCTCGCGGGCGCCGAAAACAGGGCGGCGGCCCTGGGCGTCGCGGGTAAAGAGGGCGATCAGGCGCGCGCCGAGGTCGTGGGCAATGTCGCCGAGGTTGCGGTAGTCGGTGGCGCCGGTCGGATAGGGAACCTTGAAGCGGTCGCCGTAAAAGTCGTGGAAGCGCTGGAGGCTGCGGATGAGCATGAAATTGACGGGGAACCACACGGGGCCGCGCCAGTTCGAGTTGCCGCCGTACATGTCGTTGTCGCTTTCGCCGGGGAGGTAACGGACGCCAAACGTGCGGTCGGTGGTGGAAAACAGGAACGGCTCGTTCTCATGCACCTTGGACAGTGAGCGGATGCCGGTGGGGCCGAGGAACTCGGCTTCGTCGAGCATCCGGCTCAGGACGCTTTTGAGCCGGCGGTCGCGGACGAGGCTCAGCAGGTGCCGGTCTTCCCACGCCTCGGCGGCCCAGCGTGTGGTCAGGGCGAGCAGGTCGGGTCGGTTTTCGAGGAACCAATCGACGTGGCGGAGGAACTCGGGGTCCTGGTTCAGCGCGCGGCGGTCCAGGACGTCCACGGCATACAGGGGGATCAGCCCCACCATGCTCCGTACTTTCAGCCGGACGGTGGATAGGTCGAACCGCCGCACCTGGTCGTAAAAGAACCGGTCTTCTCGGTCCCACAGGCTGCTCATCCCGCCGCCGCCCCTTTCGATGGAGGAGTTGATCGCCCCCGCCATATACACGAAGTGGCTGAAGAACTTGCTGACCATGTCGAGGTAGCGTTTGTTGGCGTGCGCCAGCTCGATCGACATCCGGAGCATCGTCAGCGCAAACAGCGTCATCCATCCGGTCGAATCGGCCTGTTCGAGGATGCCGTCCTCCAGCACGGTGCTGCGGTCGAACACGCCGATGTTGTCCAGGCCGAGGAAGCCGCCTTCGAAGATGTTGTTCCCGCGGGTATCCTTTCGGTTAACCCACCACGTGAAGTTGACGAGGAGCTTTTGGAACATGCCTTCCAGGAAATCGCGGTCGCCGCGGCCGCCGTTGCTTTCCTTTCCCATCTGGTAGACCTCCCAGGTCGCCCAGGCGTAGACCGGCGGGTTGGCGTCGTTGAAGGCCCATTCGTAGGCGGGCATCTTCCCGTTGGGGTGCATGTACCAGTCTTTGGTCAGGAGCTCGAGCTGGTGCTGCGCAAAACCGATGTCCACCAGCGCCAGCGTGACGCACTGGAACGCCAGGTCCCAGTTGGCGTACCAGGGGTACTCCCACTTGTCCGGCATCGAAATGATATCGTCGTTGTGGAGATGCCACCAGTCGTGGTTCCGGCCGGCGTAACGCGCGCTGGGCGGTTGCGGGCGCGTGGGGTCGCCGGCGAGCCACTGCTGGACGTTGTAGTAATAGAATTGTTTGCTCCAAAGGATACCGGCGAGGGCCTGCCGTTGAATACGGCGGTGGTCTTCGTCCTGTATCTTTTGCTGGAGGTCGGCGTAGAATTCGTCCGCTTCCCGTATCCGCTGCGCGAAAACGTCCTCGAAATCCGCAAACGCGTCATAGCCTCCCCCGTCCAGGTCGCGGGGCGAGAGCCGGAGCCGGATGGTCTGGCTTTTGCGACCGGGGATGTAGAGGGCGTAGCGTACCGCGGCCTTTGTCCCCATCCGGCGAGGGTCGACGGTGTTCAGGCCGTGGACGACGTGCTCGTGGACGCCGTCTTTGAAATATTCTTCCGTGGTATCGTTGCCGAATAACCGGTGCGGGTTGGTTTCGTTGTTACAAAACAGGGCCTCGCCCCCCTCCTGGAAATAACAGGCCTTGACGCCCACGTCCTTGTGGACGACGGCGATCCCGGCGGCGCCCAGGCCCATCCCGGGTTTGTAGGCGTGCTCCTCCCAGCTCCAGGTGTTGCGGAACCAGAGCGTGGGCAGCAGGTCGAGGTAGGCGGACTTACGGCCGCGGTTATGCGCGGTGATGCGGACGAGGATGTCCTCGGGCCCCGCCTTGGCGTATTCCACGGTGACGTCGAAGTACGCGTCCCGGTCAAAGAGCCCCGTGTCGAAGAGCTCGTACTCCGGCTCTTCACGGGTGCGGCGGGCGTTTTCCTCCTTCAGCTGGACGTACGGGAAGGGCGACTGGGGATACTTGTAGAGCATCTTCATGTACGCATGCGTGGGCGTGTTGTCGAGGTAGTAGTAGAGCTCCTTGACGTCCTCCCCATGGTTGCCTTCCTTGTTAGCCAGGCCGAACAGCACCTCCTTCAGGATGGGGTCCTTATGATTCCACATCGCCAGCGAAAAGCACAACAGCTGCCTGTCGTCGGAAATCCCGGCGATCCCCTCCTCCCCCCACCGGTAGGCCTTGCTGCGGGCCATGTCGTGGGTGGAGTAGTTCCACGCGTCTCCGTTTTCGCTGTAGTCTTCACGTACGGTGCCCCATTGCCTGTCGGATACATAGGGTCCCCATCGTTTCCAAACCGGCGACCTGAGCCTGTCTTGTTCAGCCCCCATCTATGCGTACATTTCACGCGAAGGTACGGGATCGGGTTTTTGGAACCGCGCGGGGCGGGAGGTTTTTGCGGCGCGGGTTTTTGGAACCGCGCCGGTTTTGGCGCGCGCGGGTTTTTGGCGGGGCGCCCTACTTGATCACGATCTTGCGGACCGCGTCGTTGCCATAGTCGGCTACATAGAGGTTGCCGTCGCTGCCGAAGCAAAGGTTCGTGGGCTCGTAGAAGGTCGCGTTCTGGCCGGGGCCGTCGGTGGCGCCCTGGTTGCCGGTGCCCGCGAGCGTGGTAACGGTGCCGTCCGGGGTTACGAAGCGGATGACGTCGTCGTAGGTGTCGGCGACATAGATGTTGCCCTTGCTGTCGAGACAAAGCCCCATCGCGCCGGCAAATTGCGCGCCGGCGCCCTTGCCGTCCGCATAGCCATGGCCGTTACCGGCGAGGGTCGAGACCTGGCCGCCCGAAATCTTCCTGATCTTGCCGTCGTCGGCGACGTAGATCGTCCCCTTGCCGTCGGTGCAAAGACCCGTGATGCTGGTGAACTCGGCCGAGGCCAGGGCGCCGTCCTTGTAACCGGTATTGCCGTCGCCCGCAAACAGCGACGCCATGCCCCCGGTGGTGACCATCATGATCCCGTCGGAGCCCATTTCGGTGGCGGTGTAGGCGTTGCCGCTGCCGTCGACGCAAACCGCCTGCGGACCGTCGAGTCCATTGGCCACGAGCGTGGCGACCTGGTCCGACGATGAGATAAAGCGGAGACCGGTGTACAGGAAATCGGCCACCAGGATATTGCCACTGCCATCGATGGCCAGGGCGGCGGGGTCGGTAAAAGTCGCCGAGGCGCCGGCGCCGTTGTCAAAACCAAAGTCGCCCGATATACCCGCATATACGGTGGGCGCGCTGCCGGGCACCATCTTGTAGATGACCGCCGAAGTCGTCAGCGAAAAATAGACGTTGCCCTTGCTGTCGGCGGTGATGCCGCCGACGCCATAGCCCATGTTCGGCGTGACCGTCGAGACGGTGACGTTGCCGCCGGCGGGCGCCCCCGGGGTGTTGCTCTTCTTGCTGCACGCGGCGGCGAGCAAAAGGAGTAGTAGTGGAAGTTTGCGCATGTTTTTTTCCAACAAAAGAACTGCCCGCGGCGCCCGGCGGGGGCTATAATCGCCGAACGGCAGGGTTGGGTCGCTGAACGACGTGAGGCGGAGGCGCGGGGCGGCGGCGGCGGGCGACTGCGCGCGGGGGGCGACGTCGAACGCGAGGGCCGCCAGGCAGAGAAGCGGGAAGCGGCGCATCAATTCGCTTTTTCGAGGACGAGGACGACCTTGTTGAAATCCGCGGAGGCGTTGATGACCTTTTTGAAGTTGTCGAAGGCCTCGAGGGGGTAGCGCAGCGTCCGGTAGGACTCGTGGATGGCCACGGTGACGTCGGAACCGGTCTGGGTGTAAGAGGAGGTGAAACCCATGTCGGGGTAGCTCACGTCCATGTTCAGGTCCTTGAGGTTCTTGGCGGTGTAGCCCTCGGGGAGGTGGAGGGTGATGGTGCGGTATTCCTTGTGGGGGAAGGGCATCTCGGCGGGGAGCTGGCGGGGGCGCTCCTGGTACATTTCGGTTTGGGTGCCGATGATCTCGCCGATCTTGACGAGGAGGCGGCTGCCGGCGTTTTCGATGAGGTCGGGGCAGCGGATGTCGGCCTCGATGACCAGCGGGGCGTTGTGGAACGCGTCGGTCATGTGCGGGTTGTGGACGGCGATGTTGTTCACGTCGGTGCTGTTGCCGATGGATTTGATGATGTCCTTGTTGGCGTCGTCCTGCTTGTCCTTGGGGAGGAAGGTGTAGATCGGGCGGTATTCGGCGGCGCCGTAACCGGTCATGATCTGGCGGCCGTGCACCAGCAGCGTGTCGAGGCCGCCGCTAAAACGGATGTCCGCCTCCATATCCAGCGAGCTGGAGTCCCAGGGCGCGATGGGAACCATGCCCCAGGTGGCCGTGGCGGTGGTATAGGAACCCAGTGAGATGGACTTCAGGAAAATGCCGCGGCCGCCGGCAAGGTTGGGGCGGACGTAGGGATAGCGCGTGCCGTCCTGGGTGGGGTCCATGTAGGCGCCGGTGCCGGGGAAAAAGAACAGCACGTTTTCGGCGCGGTCCCAGTCTTCGAGGTCGGGGTCGAGCGGGATGCCGGAGCGGTCGCTGGCCAGGACGATCTCGAAGGGGACGTCCTCCCAGAGGAGGAGCCGCGCGAAAAGGCGGATGATGCCCTCGTCGTTGGCGGTCTTCGTGGTCAGGACCTGGACGAGCTGGTCGCCGTCGGCGGAGGTGAGCTTCTTGTCGATGTCGATGTGCGTCTTGATATAGTCCTCCAGGAAACTGATCCGTCCGCCCAGGCTGGTGTCGGTGGGCTCGGGCAGCTTGAGGGCAAAGGCTTGCAGGGCCTTGTCTTCCTTGTCGGTGTGGGTGGTATAGAAGGCGTAGGCTCGTTTGCCGAGGTCACGCCAGGTATACAGCCGCACGGGGACGCCGTCGCCGCTGCGGTTATAGCTGAGCTTGAAGTCGACGCGCGACAGGTACTGGTCGCGGAAGGAATACTTCTCTTCCGGGAGGTCGCGGATGTTCTCTTCCTGGCCGACGATGATCCGCTTGTCGGCGATGATGCTGTCGGGGCTCACCGTAAAGCCGTTGTAGCCCTTGGCGCTGAACTGCATGGAGGGCGGGCTGATGAGCAGGAAACGCGCCGTGACGCAGGGCACCTGGCCGTTCTGGAAGAACTCGGAGCCAAAGAGGTAGAAGGGGCGTTTTTGCTCGTAGTAGTATTCCACCTCGGAGCCCTTTTCCACGCCGTCCATGGCGAACTGGCGGTATTCGTTCCCGTCTTCGGTGGTGGACTTTATCTTGTCGGGGGTCACGTCGATGACCTTGCCGGCGGCGGTGACGGTGCGGGCCTTTATGTTCGAGACCTCGCTGCCTTCGCGGACGGGGAGGTACATCTTGTTGAACATCTCGATGCCCTTGTCGTCGCGGATGTGGATGATCTTGTGGAAGGTCTCGTAGACGGCGAAGCCGTCGCCTTCTTTGCGGAACTCGGTGGAGCGCTCGTCGAGGACCGTCACGGCGCTGGCGTCGCCGAAGGCGGCGGGGACGCTATGGAGCTTCGGGGTCGCGGGCCAGGATACCGGTGTCGTGTAGTCGAAGACGGTGTCCGGGGCGGGGGCGGCGGACGCAAGGGACGCGGTAGCGGCGAGGGCGAAGGTCAGGGCCGAAAGAAGGGCTACGGGTTTCATGGAGCGGTCTTTTTTACGAAGACGAGTTGTTCTTTGTAATGGTTGAGGATTTGCTTGACGGCGCCGTTCCAGCGGGGGAAGTCGCCGGCGCCCATCAGGAGGGTCTTGTCGGCGAGGATCTGCTGGCAGATCACCTGGCCGGATTTCTGGACGTAGTGGATGGCGAAGTCCATGTTGTCGTCGCTGTAGGTGAAGTCCTTGGGGAGGTAGCTGAGCTCGTATCCCTGAGGGATGGCGAAGACGGTGAACTGGTCGATGGTGGACTCGTATTCGTGCGTCATCGGGACCTTCCGGCGGGCGGTGTCGATGACGGCGGAACCGGTGAAGAACTTTTCGAGGTTGAGGTTGATGTAGAGCTCGGAGCCGACGGTTTTGCCGTAGTCCGGGATGTCGAAGCCCGCGCGGATGTTGACGAGCTTCGAGGCGTCGTCCAGGTAGCGGATGCTGTAGTCGTTCAGGATGAATTTGTTGCTGCCCTTACCCATGCGGTATTTGACGTAGTCGCGGGCGTCGGTGGTGTCCTTGAACAGCAGGTGATCGCGGACATCGGAGCCGTAGTAGCCGTGATAATAGACGCTGCTCGTCCCCGTGAGCCCGCTCCCGGTCCAGGCGATGTAGGTGCTGTCGGTGACCCCGCTGGAGTCCGCGTGGATCACGGGCACGCGCAGGGTCTTGTATTCGGTCGGCGACACCGCGACCAGGGCCTGCTTACCCTGGATAAAGGCGCTCGGGAAGCCAAAGATGCAGTTGGGGTCGGTGCCATCGAGGAAAATCCAGCGGTCCCCCGACCGGAAGGTCGAGATCATGTGGTTGTCGCAAAGCGGCAGCGGGAGGTCGGTGTGGTCGTAGGGGATGTCGCGCGTCCCGATCCAGGTGAAGTATGCCTGGAGACCGGCCATGCGGAGGAGCGTCGTGAGCAGGCTGGCCATGTCCTTGCAATCCCCGAAACGCCGGTTGCAGACCAGCGGTGCGGGGCGGGGGATAAAGCCCTCCAGGCCGTCCTCGAAGGCGACGTAGCGGATGTGCGTCTGGACCCAGTGATAGATCGACGCGGCCTTGGCCTCCGGCGTCACCAGCCCGCGGGTCAGGCTGTCGGCGAGGCTCCGGAGCAGGGCGTCGCCGGGGACGGGGAGCGGGGCGTCGGCAGGACGGAGCGCCCCGGCGAGGCTGTCGAGCGGGCGGATAAATCCATAGTCCCACGCGTACAGGTCCTTCAGGTTCTCCAGGTAGGCCACGCGCTGACCGGCGGCGTTCTTATAGGCGCCGAGCCGGACGATGGCGTGCGGCTCGTACCAGGCGGCCGAGGGCGCGTTGGCGAACGACGTGAGGGGACGCACATGGTCCCCGGTGAAGGTATACGAATGGTCCCGGCCGCGTTCGTCCTTATCGACGTGGATCATCCGCGTGGAGTCGTTCTTTACGTCGTAGAGCACCTCCATGTCGGAGGGGAAGTGGACGGTGTACGACTCGTGGACGACGGGGATATAGCGGATAAAATAAAACGGCGAAAAAAGGTGCAGCTCCTTTTCCGTTTGCGTATAGCTGACGTATGCTATGGCGCCCTTGGTGAGGGAGGGGAAGTCGAACTCCGTTTTTTTCACGTCGTCGTAAAACACCTCTTCGTCCGCGGCGTCCTCCGTTTTGAAATCGGTCACCTTTTGCCGCCTGCCGCCCGGCACGTCCGTATAGGCTTCGAGGTGCTCCATGTTGTTGAAGTCGCCATGGTACACCGCGTATTTGTTGAATTCCCCGTTGGCCTTGTCGTCGAGGATCATCAGCTTCTCGGTGATTTTTGTCTCGGCCCTCGGCGTGTCCCCTTCCATGAAGAAACGCGTGTCGCTGTGATAGTCCAGGATGACGGCATAGTCACCCGGGAACTGCGCGCGGAGCTCGTCGACCGATTGTGCCCGCGCGACGCCGCCCAGGCAAAGGGCTGCCGCGGCCAACCTAACGCACTGCTTGTAAAACGCCATAGTAGTAAACCTTTGTCTGTTTCAGGTGTCCGCCCTCGTCGTACATTTTTTCCTGTCCTTCGGGTTCGCCCGCCACATAATACGCCGAGCGCTCGAGGTTGCCCGACGGATAATAGTAACTGCACACACCCTGCAAGTTATCGTAATAATACCGTTCTTCGGCCTTTATGTGACCGTTGGGGTAGTACGTTTTAACAATTCCGTTTTGCAGTCCCCCCTCCTTCTGGCCGGCGATCCAGGGCGAGCCGTTGGAATACCAGAAGCTCCGCGGTCCCTCGGTCACCTTGTCGACCAGGGTCAGCTCCACGCTTTTCTGGCCGTTCGCATAGTAGGCCGTGACCTTGCCGCAGCCATCGGGCAGCGGGATCGCCGGCACCGGCTGGCCGTCCTTGCCCGGATAGCTGTACCCAGTCAGAGCGCCGTGGTGATAATAGTAGATAAACGCCAGCTTGCCCGCGTCCCCATAGTTGTATTCGGCGCCCTCCTCCTGACCGGCGGACCAGTGCGCGATTTCGCGCAGGCTGCCGTCGTCGTTGTAGAGGGTGTCGGGTCCATCCAGGTCGTCCGAGCGGTAGGTGTAGGTATTTTTGACGCGGCCATTTGGGTAGTACTCCTTCCAGGGGCCTTCACGGTCGCCCAGGCGGTACTGGCCTTCCATGAATGTCTGGCCGCCGTAGTACCAGGAACGGTAGGCGCTGTCCGCGGTCCCTACCCGGTAAAAACGCGTCATCCGCGGCGTCTGGTCGAAGAACACGTCCCGGAGCGTACTATCCAGGTAATAGTGGTTGTAGTGATCGAATTCCCCGGGCATATGGATGTCCATGTCGCCGGGGGTGATGACGCCGTCCGCGATACACCGGCCGGCGGTGTCGAAGGCCGTATAGTGGACCGGCCACCCGGATTCGAAACGGTATTCCTTTGTCTTGCGACCGTCCGGTGCATAGTAGGTCGAGAAACCGCTCTCATCGCCATCCACGTACCAGGCGGCGTAGGTCATCTTCCCATTGATGTCGTATTCCCGGTAGGGACCGGTCCGTTTGCCGGTGGCGTACCAGCCGTCCTGGCGCAAACGACCGTTCGGCCAGAAGTAGGCATAGTAACCGTCCTCGTCGCCCCGTACATAGTTGGCGGAGTCGGAGAGCCGGCCGTTGGTATAGTAGCTCACCCGTGGCCCGTCCAGCTCACCCCCGCGGTACACCGCGCGGCCGCTGACCTTGCCCGAAGGATAGAAATAGGTATAGATACCCTCCTTGTCACCGCGGAAGGAGTAGTTGCCTTCGCTGATCCGCGTGCCCAGGGAATCGTAGTACGACAGCGCACCGCCCGAGGCCTTGATGGCGGCGGCGTAACCCGGTTTGCCGTCGGCTGTGTAAAATTGCACGGCCCTGATCTTGCCCTTTTCGTAGGTATCCTCTTCGAACAAACGGCCCCCTTCGGTATAATCGGACTCCTTCCCTTCGGCCTTACCCCTGGCGTAGGGCTGGGTTTGCCTGACCTGGCCGTTGTCGTAATACTCGGTATACAGGCCATCCAGGTCGCCGTTGGCGTAGGTGTAGCTCTCGTGGACGCGGCCGGAGGCGTAGTAGGTCTTCCAGGGGCCGTTCCCCACGCCCGCGCTAAAGGACGCCTCTTCGGTGAGCGTGCCGTCGGCGGCGTATTTTTTGCGTACGCCCTCCATCTTGCCCTTGACATAGGGCGTGACCTCGGAGGGTTTTCCGTTGTTATAGTAGTCGATCCACTGACCGTCTATGTCCCCGTCCCTGAGCGTCGCGCGCGAGGACAGGAAACCTTCGGACGTATACTTGACCTGGGTCCCGGAGGGTTTGTCGTGTATATAGTCGCAGACGACGCGGGGCAGGCCGTTATAAAAAAAGGAGCGGTAAACGCCCTCGGTTTTGCTGTCGATCCAGGGGTTTATTTCGCTGAGCTCGCCGTTGTCGAACCAGGTCCGGGTGGTGTCCTCCAGCTCGCCCGCCTTGTAGTGGCTGATCTCCTTGAGCCGGCCGTTGGCGTGGTAGAAGGTCCACGTGCCGGTCCGCATGCCCTGCGGGTCCATCGCGCCGCGGGACTTGAGCGTCCCGGAGGCGTAATAAAACGTCCAGGGGCCTTCGTGCAGGATGGTTTTGTCTTTCTCGCGCGTGAAATTGCCGCGGCCCTCGACCGCGTCGTCGTAAAAAAGATTTTTGACGGTGGCGGTGTCGCGTTCGGCGGGGTCCAGCCGGCCGGTCGCGCCGAGCCTGGCCAGGAAATCGCCGGTCGACCGCGCAAAGACCATGATGTCTGCGTTGTGGTGCTTGGTGTATTCATCCACCGACTTTATCCCCAGCCCGCTGAACATCTCGTAGACCATGTCGTTGAACTGGCCCTGGGCGTAGACCTGTTTGAAATACGGGATATAGTACTGCATCCAGAAACCCTTGTCGTCCGGACGGTAGTCGGTTTTTTCGAGGAGCGCCTGCATCTGCCGGACGATGGGGTCCTCGAGACCGCACTTCAGCTGGTAGCTCTTGTCGAGGGCGGCTTTGCTGAGGATAATTTCGGTCTCCGCGTCGAAGTTGTCCCCGGGTCCGGGCTCGTGCTGGGCGGTGAGCTTGGTCACGTCGTCGGTGACGTTGGCCATCTCCGTGAGGAGCCGGACGATCTTGCCGTTGTAGCGCCCGTCGGGTTTGATGATCAGGTAGGTCATAAAGCTCAGCATGCTGGGCACGAGGTTCCCCTCCTGCATGCTGATGATGCCCAGGAAGAAATGGGCCGACGCGTGCGTCGGGAAGATCAGCACGCAGTGCTCGAAGTCGGCCTTGGCTTCCTTGAAACGCTTTTGCTCGTAATAGACCAGGCCCCGGCTGAAATAGGCCTGGTAGCGATAGGGCGCTTCCTGGAGCGCCCGGTCGTAACAACCGAGGGCGGCGTCGGTTTGTCCCATCGCCTCGTACGCCTGGCCCCGGAGCGAATGGAAATACACGCGGTCGTCCGGGAAACGCGCCAGACCGGTGTCGGCGTAGGCGAGCGCGTCCGAAAACGCGCTGTCGTCAAAGGCCGTCACGGACAGCTCCTGGAGGATGAGGTGATAGTTGGTGTCGCTGGGATCGACCTGCCGGAAAGCGTTCAAGGCGTCCTGGTACTGGCCGTTGTCGCGGAGCTTGCGACCGGTCTCGAGGACCCGGGCGCTGTTGGGCAAGGTCTGGGCGCTGGCGGTCACCGGCAACAGGGCGACGCAGAGGCAGCGGAAAATCAGG
Organism: Dinghuibacter sp.; assembly: GCF_035492835.1. NCBI lineage: Bacteria > Pseudomonadati > Bacteroidota > Chitinophagia > Chitinophagales > Chitinophagaceae > Dinghuibacter > Dinghuibacter sp. The sequence continues at coordinate 2,033 of NZ_DATJIY010000019.1, read as the reverse complement.
TTCATCGGATATTGGATTGCTCCCCAATATACGAAAAATCTAGTGCCGCAGGAGTATAATCCGCTGTGTATCCAGCCGGGTATGGCCGTCGTAGAAGACGAGGACGTAGGTACCGGCGGCCAGCGCGGTGGCGTTTATCGTCGCCGAGCCATTGATAGCGTAGACGCCTACCTGACGGCCGCGCATATCGTACATAGCCATCCCGATGGGCTGGTTTTGTCCGAAGACCGCGACGGTGAAGGTCCCGTAGCTGGGGTTCGGGGACACCTGGATGGCGGTCGCGGCGGGGACGACGCGGGTCTGGCTGTAGGCTATCCGGCCGTCGTTGCCATAAATTTTCAGCCGGTAGTAGGTGATCTTGCCGTAAAAGTTATCGTCTTCCTGGTCGTACCGCTGAGGGGTATCGCTGCTGCCGCCGGGGAAGTGGGGCGGCACCACCGCGACGGTGTAAAAGCTGTCTTCTTCCAGGCGTCGTCTTTGTAGCTCGTAGCGCTGGACGTCGTGCTCGATCACGGTGCTCCAGAAGGTGTGGACCTGGTGGATGGTACGCCGGAAAGCCTCGAAATCGAGGGTCGCCATGGAGGGCGGCCGGTCGACGACCCTCAGGTAGGCGTTGGCGAGGACGGCGCCGGTAAAGTCCCGGGCGTTCAGCCAGGCGTTTATATCGGGTGGGCCGGTGGTCAGCGTACCCGGGTTGAGGGCGCCCCTCGGGCCAAGGGTGTCGCCGTCCAGGGAGATAAAGCTGCTGTCGCGGGCTTCGGGGAAGAGGGGGCCTTCGTCCGCTATGTCGTGCTGGAGCCAGACGGTGACGTCGGAAACGTTAAGCGCCCCGGCGCCCAGGCGCCAGGTCTTGCCGACCGACGTGTCGGTCGCCGGTCCGTCGTATACCGTGGCGTGGTAGGTGACGGCGATGGGGGTATGGCTCTGGACCGCCAGGGGGGCGTAGTGTGCGGTCCCGATGGGGAAAACGACCATCCCGTCGGATTGGGTGATGGCCTGCCGGCTGAAAGTGCCGGCGCTGTCGGTGGCGATGTATCGCTGGTTGTCGTATCCGTCGATCCGGCCGGGGGCGCCGTTGCCGAGGGTCAGGTTATAGCCGTTGAGGTAGAGCAGGCCGTTTTCAAGGCGCAGGGTGTCCCTTATGCGGGCGTCGCCGCCGAGATATACGCCGAGGTCGTTGCCCGCGCCGAGGCTCGGGAAGCTCCCGCCCTGCAGGGTCTGGGTGCCGATGCCGTGGAGGAAGCGGAAATAGCCTCCTTGCCCGTTCGTGGTGTCCAGCCCGTAAAAGGCTTCACCCGGCAGGATGCCGCCCGGCGCGTTTTGCCAGGTAGTGCCGTAAAACTGGACCACGCTGCCGTTGAGCGAACCGAACCGGCCGAGGTTGGTGACGTCGCCAAAGATCGAGACGGTGTCTCCGGGGTGGACGGCCATGTCGGCGTTGTTGGCCAGGTATACCTGGGCGTGCGCGCTTGTTATCAGTAACCCTATCGTCAACAGGCGCTTCATTGGATGACGGTGATGTCGAAGACCGTGCCGTTCGCGATCGTATTGCCCAACAAGGCAACGCTGGAAAAGGCGATCGTCACCGTGCCGGCGGAGGATACATAGGCATAAGCGATGATCGTGCCTCCTTGCAGCGCCGACTCCGGGGAGACGGTCACCGAGGCGTGGAGCGGCGCGCCCGTGATCGCGACGCTTACCAGGGTCGTCCCTCCCACGCCGACGTTTATCGCGCCGCCGGTCACGGTGTAACTCCCCTTGATGACGTTGTTCAATACCGTGCCGCTGCTCCCGAGCTTAAAGTTCCCGCCGACGTCGAGCTTGGCGGTGGGATTGGTGTTGGCGATGCCGACCTGGCCGGAGCTGTTGATCCGCATGGCCTCGTTGGTGGTGGCCGTGCCGCCGGCGAAAAATATCAGGTTCTTGCCGTTGGCGCCGTTGCCGATCACGAAGTCGTTGCCGGTGCTGTATAAATAGGCGTTGTTTGCGCCACCGGTTATGACGCCGGTGCTAAAAGAGCTGGAGTTGATGCC
>NZ_DATJIY010000018.1:0-49894 GCF_035492835.1 Dinghuibacter sp. | reverse complement strand
ACCCCGTTTTGCGAAACGTTTCGCAAAACGGGGTAAAAGAGGCACCCCACCCCACTTCCCAACGCCGGCAGGCTTAATGCGCCGGGCGGAGGCGGAGCAGGAGGACTCCGTGGGACGGGATGGCGTGCGGCGTCACGATCGCGTCGGCGGTTGTCGCAATATCTTTTTGGCGCCAGCAATCGCGGACGATTTGGGGGGCGGAAAGACCCAGCGTGGACAGCGATATGCTCGCGGGGGCGGCGTGGTTGCCCAGGTTGAAGATGCCTACGGCCAGCGAGCCGTCGGCCATGGGGCGTGACCAGACCTGGAGGTCGCCGGTGGCGGAGACCTTTTGGGCGGGTTTGGCGGCGGGGTCCTGGTCGATGGCCAGCACTTCGTCGTTGCTAAGGAGGTTGAGGGTGAAGTCGTCGAGCTGGGTCATGTCGCAACCGATCAGCAGGGGGGCGGCCAGCATACACCAGAGGCTGATGTGTGTATATTGCTCGTCGGGGCTGAGATGGGTGCCGTGGAGGCTGGGGCCCCAGCCGACCTTACCCACGACCAGCATGTCAGGGTCGTTGAAATTGCCGGGACGGGTATAGGGCGCGCAGACGTCCTGGCGGAAGCCGATACCCGACATGGAGGCCCAGTTGTCGGTGATGTCGCCGGTGGTGCGCCAGGAATTGCCGCCGGTGGCGCCGCCCCATGTCCATACATCGCCCATGCCATACTGGCAAAAGCTGAAGAGGATGTCCCGGTCGGCCTGGGCTAGTGCAGCGGCCATGACCTGGTAGGGTTTTTTCATGTCGTCCAGGGTAGGTTTTGGATACAGCTCGCCATAGGAACACCAGTCGTATTTAAGATAGTCGATGCCCCATTTGGCGTAGGTCCGGGCATCCTGGGCCTCGTGCTGGTAGCTGCCCAAAAAGCCCCCGCAGGTCTTCGGGCCGGGGGAGGAATAGATCCCGACCCTGAGCCCGAGCGAATGCACGTAGGCCGTCATCTGGGCCATGTTGGGGAATTTCGCGTTGGGCACGACGTTCCCTTTCGGGTCGCGGGTATCCCGTTCCCAGCCGTCATCCATATTGATATAGGTCCAGCCGTGGTTGATCAACCCGCTTCGTTTCATGGCGTCGGCGGCGGCCCGGACCTTGGCGTCGCTGACGCTCAGACCCCAGCAGTTCCAGCTGTTCCAACCCAGGGCGGGGGTGAGGGATATCTGGTCCCCGACGACGATCGTGAGGTCGCGTTCGGCCTTTCCCAGGTGGTTGGTGGCGCCGAGATGAACGGTATACGTTCCGGGTGCGGCGATCTTCCCGCTGATCACGCCCGTGGTGGGATTGAGGATGGCGCCGGAGGGCAGGTCGGCGGCGGTATAGGCGATCGGCTGCGTGCCGGTGACGGCTACTTTATAAAGCAGGGGATGACCCGGCCGGACCCCGACGATGGCCGTCCCGTTGATCCGGGGGGTGGCGGCCGGGCGGGGCGTCAGGATGTAGGGAACGCCTTCGGAAGCGGTGATGCTTTTACCCGATTTTTTGTCCCGGAAAGAGTACAGCGCAATATAGGACTGACCCCCGGGTAGCTGGGCGTTGTATACATACCGGAAGGGCGTCCCCGGGGTGAAAGAGGGCACGGGGACGGTTTTGCGCCAGAGGATGGCCCCATTGGCGGGGTCCTCCAGGAGTATGGACAGGGAGCCCGTGAATACGTAGTGCGGGTCGGTGGATACGAGGGATATGTTTTTGCGGAGCTGTCCGGGCGTCCGGAAGCGGAACGGGCTGTTCTCGTCGATGCGGGCGAAGTCGTTGACGTCGGTCACGCCGACTTCGTATTTACCCGCGTACATGCCGCCGTCACCGCCATGGTCGTATACCCTGACGGCGATGACGTTGTCCTCGTCCCAGTGGATAGCCGGGTCGCTCAGCGGAAGGGTATATACCCGGTCCAGGTTCCAGTTCCCCTGTGTGATGTCCTTGGTCTTCCCGGCGTTTTGGCCAACCGGCTTCCCATTCAGGAAGGCCTCGTCGCCGTCGTCGATCCGACCCAGCTCCAGGCGAAGTGATTCCTTCAGATAGGAGTTGTTCTTTAGCGAAGAAGGGATGACCACGTGGACCCGGTACCAGGCGTAACCGTCGTAATTGGCGTAGCCTTCCTCTTCCCAGGGTTTGCCGACCGAAATGGTTTTCCAGCCGGCGTCGTCGAAGGCGGGCGCGGACCAGGAAGGATCGTCGCCGGTATGGAATTTCCAGTCGTGGGGGAGGTCGACCTGGGCGGCGGCGGCCATCGGAACAGCAGCCAATGAAACGGCCGCAAACGGGAAGCAAAGGCTGACAAGCAAACAGCGAAGCGTCATCGGTTAGTATTTAGCGGCAGGTAAGGTACTTTGCTTTTTTGAAAAAGGGCTGTCAAAACGGAAGGCCCGATAAAGTTGCGCAAACGATTGCATACTGGCTTTTAGCGTATGGTACGGCTTTGGTTGGCCAAGGGTATGATTAACCAGTATGAAGTGGCTGCCTGTCTTCAGGACGAGCTGCCGCAAGTAAGCCGACAACTTCCGCCCCTGGCCGCACTCGACGTGGTGGCCAACATCCAGGGGCTGACCGATTATGCCCGCAGTAAGGCTTCGCTCATGGACTTCAAGGAGGTCCGGCGGTGTATGCTCTTCGCGGAGAAGATGTACACCAAGGGCAACCAGTATGTCCGGAGCGTCATCGAGAACGTATTCGTTTTTTCGTTTTCCGCGCTGTTATTGTGTGAAAAAAAGAGGAAGATGCAGTTGCAGGCGTTGATACCGCTGTCGCTGTACAGCTTGTATGTGCAGCAGATGCTGCGGTCGCACTGACTACTCAGATGGGGCCGGAGGCCCCGCAAAGTCGTTAGCGGTATGCGGCCGCACATTGGCGGATGCCTTCCTCATACGTAGTGGGCGTGAACCCAAAGGTCTTTTCAAAGTCGCTGCTGTCGAAAAGATAGTCGTACTTGTTCTGGTAGAGCATCTCGAGCAGGGCGCGCATGTCCGGGACGAAAAGGGCCGAGAGGTAGATCATCCAGGTGGGCAGGACGGTGAAACCGGCGGACCGGCCAAAAGCACGGGACGACAGGTCCAACAGTTCCCTTCCGCTGAGCGCGGGTTTGGCCGTGGGCAGGTTCCAGACCCGGTTGAAGGCTTCCCTCGTATTGCCCAGGATGGCGGTGGCCCTGGCGGCGTCGGGGGTAAAGATCAGCGAGTGCCGGGTCTTTGCGCTGACGAGCCACTGGGGTTTTTTACCCTTGTGGAGGTTGTCGAAGACAAGGATCTGGGCGATGCTGTTGGCGCAATCCGGACCGTAGAAGTCCGGGGCGCGGGCGATGATGGCGTCGAGCGTGCCGCCGCGCATCTCGGAGAGTAGTCTTTCCTCGATTTGTTTACGGACCATGCCTTTTTTACTGGAGGGCTGCAGGGGGCTGTCCTCGGTCATCCAGCCCTTTACCCTTCCCAGGGCGTATACGTTGCTGAAAAAAACGAGACGCGCCCCGGCCTTTTTACAGCCTTCGATGACGTTGTCCATGATGACGGGCCAGTCCCTTTTCCACACTTTGTAGTCGTACTGTATACCGGCGGTCAGGTAGACCACTTCGGAACCTGCGCAGGCGCTGACGACCTGTTCGCGGTTCAGCAGGTCCGCGGGAAAAACGCTATCGGTGGGGTTTACTTTTTTGGGGTGGCGGCTGACGAGCCGGATGTCGTTGGTGTAGGCGGTCAGCGAGCGGGCGAGCTCTTTTGCGATGACTCCATTGGCGCCGAGAATGGTTTGCATGGTGGAATTGTTTATGCAAAGATGCGGAGTGGCGCCGGACGCAGACTTGACAAATGTCAAGAACTCGCCTGCGCCCCAAAAGGGGGATCAGGATAGCGCTTTCTTACGCATCCGGCTTAGGGTTTCGGGCGTCATACCCAGCATCGACGCCAGGTATTGCAACGGGACCTGGTTGAACAGCTCGGGTTGTTGTACGAAGAGTTGCTGGAAGCGCTCTTCCGCGCTCATGTACAGGTGGCTGAAAACCCGTTCTTCGAGGTGTATGAAGCAATGGATCAGCAGCATGCGCTCGAACTCTATCCATCGGGGTATGGCGCCGGCCATTTGCTGGTAGTCCGACCGGCTGATCATCCAGACGTCACAGTCTTCCAGGGCCTGCATGTTCCAGCGACCGGGGTTGGCGAGCATAAAGCTGGAGAGGTCGGTGATAAAATAGTTCCGGGTGGAGATCCACTGGGTGACTTCCTTGTCGCCTGTATTCACGAAGATGCGGATCATTCCCGAGGCCAGGAACGCCATAAAGTCACAGACGCGCCCTGAGCGCAGCAGGTAGTCGCCCTTTCGGAGGAGCTGCGGGTGGAAGTAATTGCTGATGCTTTCCGCTTCGGCGACTTCGGTGTTGAATGACGCGCGGATGTAGTCGTTTAGCTGCTGCATGCCGTTAAGGTAAGCCATTTACCGGATGAGCACGCTGGTCCCTTTCTGGGAGACCTTTTCCCCTGTTTCGGTATTGAGGTAACGAAGCGTCCAGACATAGGTGCCCACGGCTTGCGGCTGACCGCCGACGCTGCCGTCCCATCGGATCAGCCAGTCGGTCGTCTGGAATACCAACTGACCATACCGGTTGTATACCCTGAATTCCAGGTTGGCCGCCTTGTAGGCGTTTAGCGGGTAGAGGTAGTCGTTGATCCCGTCCCCGTTCGGGGTAAAAGCGGACGGCACCGCGATGTAGCAATTGGCGACGGCGCGGATGATCTGAGAGGCGGTGTCGAAACAACCGGGGCCGTTTGAGACGATCAGCTGCGCCAGGTAATTCTTATCCTGTGGCAGGTCCGGGTATTGTTTGGGTGGCGGGACTGCCAGACTGCTGGTCGTGCCGTCCCCGAAGAGCCATTCGTAGGAAACGATGGCGCCGACGCTGCTGTCGGAAAAGTAGGCCTTGTCGTTCGGGCAAAGGAGGTTGGTGGCTTCGAAAATGGCTTTGAGGACGTTGCTTAGGGGCACCGTCACGGTGGCCGAGTCGCTGCAAAAGCCGTTGGAAACCGTGAGCTTGGCGGTTTTGGTGCCAAAGACGCGATAGATTTCTTCGGCGTTGGGACCGCCGCCGGCGTAAGCGCTGTCGATCGTCCAGATCCAGGAATCGATGCCGTGGCCGCCGGGGTTGCTGAAGTCGATGGTGTCTACCTTGCAGCCCAGGTGGACCTGGTAGTCGAGTTGCGCGTGGATCGTGTCGCCGGTTTGGAAGTTGATTACCTGTCCGGCGGGGAGCTGTTGGGCGCAGGCGTCGATGATCGTGTTGCCGTCGTTGCCGGTAACCAGCTGGAGCTGGTAGGTACCGGCCTGGTAAATTGGCGCCGATAATTGTATGACGGCGGTATTGCCCGGGGCCGCCCCGCAGCTGGCGCCGGTGATGGTGACGCCGCCGGGCCCGGTGAGCCGGAAATCGCTACCGTCGGCGGCGACGCTGCCGCAGTCGATGTTCTTGTCAAAGACCACGGTAAGGGTTTGGGGAGCGCAACCCACGGGTGAAAGGGAATCGAACGGCGCGGGCGGCGGAGGGGTGGGGATGACAACGGTAGCGGAGTCGCCATTGGGGACGGCGTTCGAACAATCGTCGAGGAGGGTGTTTCCGTCGGTACCGTTGGTCATCGAGATCAGGTAGTTGCCCGGTGGTATAGGGCCCGGGAAGCTGACGGTGACGCTGTCCATGTCGAACCCCGAAAGACAATAATCGCCGGCGGCGGCGGTAGCGGCGGGAACCGTTCCCGTCACGGGTCCGGTGGGGGTGAGCACGAAGTCGCTCCCATCCGGGGCGAGGCTCGTGCAGAGCATGCGTTTGTTCAAACCGATCTTGATCGTGGTCGAGCCGCAATCGCCGGGGATGGCCTGGAGGAGCCGGGGTGGGGTCGTGTCGGTGATGACGGCGGTGCCACCGGAGAAGGAGAGATGGTAGCCGTACTGGTCCGAAGTCGTGTAGTGGCTGATCATCAGGAGGTACTGGTGACCTGTGACGAGCGCCGGCATGGTGCTGAAGGGAGTGGGGCTTGTAAAGACCGTTTGACCGGGGGCTCCGGTCGAAGCGCACTGATAGGGAGACGGGGCGCCGGCGGCGGTGCCGGTATTACCGGTGACGCCGGACCAGTTGTAACATACGATCAGGTTGGCATTGGTATAGACGGCATTGACCGATTGGCCCGTGACGTCGAAAATTTCCCAGTCATAGTCGTCGAAAGACGAATCCGGGACTATCGTAAAACCCAGCGTACCCGACCTGAAACAGGTAAACTTGTACCAAAACGGGTTGGCATCCTGGTAGGCGGCACCACCCGAGCAATGGTTGGGGATGGAGCCGTTGACGCAGCCCGGCACCGATTGTTGGCTGAATACGCTGCTGCCACAGACGGGAAAGGCGGTCAGGGGAGTCTGCCCGAGGGTGGTACAGGCCGCGGTGGACTGTTGGGCGCGCACGGGAACACTTGCCATCCAAAGGACGGCCGTCAGCCAAAAGAGCCTCATAAGTCTACCCATCCGTGTCACAATCAAAGGTAATAACGACAAAAGCGGATAAAAAATTTGGTATTTATCGCCCCGGGCCATTACTTTGTATCTCAAAGCACTTTATGGACACTCCTGCCTCCTCCCTGGAAGCCCTTAAAGACATCCGCCAGATCATGGAGCGGAGCGGCCGGTTTATCAGCCTCAGCGGCTGGAGCGGCGTCGCCGCGGGATGCTGGGCGTTGGCCGGCGCGGCGATCGCCCGGACGCAACTGGCCATGTATCCGGAAAACGGCGGTATCCAGGACATCGTTTCCCGGGGCATCCGCCGGTACAGGGCGGAGGGTAGCTGGGAGCTGAGCGACCTATATGCGCGGCTCATCGTGCTCGGGGCTTGCATCTTCGTAGGCGCGCTGTCGACGGCTTTTTTATTCACCTGGTTACGAAGCCGGAGGGAAGGGGTCACGATATGGGGGCCTTCGGCCAGGAGGCTGTTATGGAATACGATGTTACCGATGCTCGCCGGCGGCGTGCTGGTTTTGCGGTTGATCTACCTGGACGCCGTGGGGCTCATCGCCCCGACCTGTCTGCTGTTTTATGGGTTGGCGCTGGTCAACGGGAGTAAATACACCCTGGGGGAAGTGCGGTACCTTGGGTACGGACAAATTATATTGGGGGCAATAAATTGCTGGGTGCCACGGTATGGTTTGTATTTTTGGGCCGCTGGCTTTGGCGTTTTGCATATTGTCTACGGCATTTGGATGTGGCGGAAGTATGAAAAATCCGATCGCGAACCTCAATAAGATATTCGACAGCAGGATCAGGCTGGGGATCATGAGCGCGCTCATGGTGAACGAAACCGTGCACTTCAACGAGCTCAAGGAGCTTATCGAGGTGACGGACGGGAACCTGGCGTCGCACCTGAAAACGCTCGAAGAAAGTGCTTATGTTAAGGTGCAGAAAGGGTTTGTCGGGCGAAAGACGCAAACGACGTACACGGTGACGAAGGCCGGGGAGAAGGCGTTCCGGCAGCACCTGGAGGCGCTCGAGCAAATGATAAAGTCGATGGAATGATCGGCCTTTTTTTTAACCATATACTTTGAAAAACAAAGCACTTTAGTTTTATGCTTAGGTTCTTAAAATCTTTCCGATATGCTGGCAGGGGCATCCTGGCCGCGTTCTCTTCCGAGAACAACTGCCGTATCCAGGTGGCGGTAGCTGTGGCGGTGGTGGGCGCGTCCTTTTACCTCCGGCTCTCGCCGCTGGAGTGGGCGGCGATAATCATTTGTATCGGGCTGGTGATCGGGCTGGAAATGGTCAACAGCGCCATCGAAAAGACGTGCGACCGGATCACCCGGGAGAAGGACGATTATGTGCGGTATATCAAGGATATGGCGGCGGGGGCGGTGCTGTGGGTGTCGATTTGCTCGGCGGCGGTGGGGGCGATTATTTTTATTCCAAAAATTGTACACTTAATCTATGGAAAATAAACACGAGCTGAAAAATCAGGGGCTCTCGCGGCGCGCGATGCAATGGTGGGCGATGTCCCTCGCGATACCGGTGGCGCTGGTGGGGATACGGATGGCGGTGACGCATTCGCTGTTTTACGGGTTCTATTTTTGGAACCTTTTCCTGGCGGTGATCCCGCTGGTGGCCAGCGCCCGGCTGGACAGCCGGCGATCGCTGTGGACGTGGAGGAACCTGGCCAGCCTGGGTATCTGGTTTGCCTTCTTACCCAACGCGCCCTACCTGGTCACCGATATGGTACACTTCCAGCAGGAGCCGAGGGGCCCGATTTACCTGGACGAGGCCATCGTCTGCACCACGGCATTGAATGGCGTCCTATTGGGATATGCCTCGATGAAGCGGGTCGAAGACTGGCTGCTTGGACGGTATGCCGAGCGGCCGGTCCGGATTGCCGTGATAGCGATGTTCCTTGCCTGCGGATTTGGGATTTACCTGGGGCGCTATGTCCGGCTCAACAGCTGGGACATCCTGGTCCATCCTTTCACCGTAACCCGGGTCGTGGGCAAAAGCGTCCTTTTCCCATTTGCCTACAAGCAGGCCTGGGCGGTGACGCTGTTATTCGGGACGCTGCTCTGGGCCGGTTACCGCGCCTTTAGAAGTCAAGCCCTAAAGAGAAGTATAGCTTAGGACTTCCCTTGAAGAAACCATCCATCGGCCAGCCGCAATCCAGTTTCAGGAAGTACCCCAGCAGGGTGCTCCTGACGCCGAAGCCATAGCCGGCCAGGAAGGGACCGATGCCGGGGGGCGTAACGCTCACGGAGATGGGCGATACCACCGGGGCTTGTCCGGACGGGTTCCGGTCGGTATAGGTCACCGACGGGCGACCGAAATTCGACTTGTTCGTCCAGGCGGTTCCCATGTCGAAGAACTGGGTAACCATGAAGTTCCGCAGGAAGGCGTTATTGATGGGTTTGTTGAAGAAGGTGGTAAAGATCGGCAGCCGGAGCTCACTGTTGATCGTCATCGCGTTGGACCCGTTGGCGGCGTTCTGGTCGTATCCCCTGAGGTTGAGCTCGAGACCCTGGTAGATGTAGTTGTCGACGCCGGTGGGGTCGGGTTGGTTGTTGTTGTTGAACTTCGGGCTGATCCAGCCGTCCATACCGCCCACATAATAAACGATGTGCTCGTCGCCGATAAAGGCGGGGGAAAAGTCGCCGGCTGCCCGTACCGCCCAGATGAAGTTGCGATAGATGGGCAGGTAGTTCCGGGCGTCAAAGCCAAAGTTGTCCATCAACCCGTTGTCGCCGGGGGACGACTTGGTGCCCACGTTCTTATAGAAGTCGTTGTAGACCTTCCAACGCAGCCCCTTCCAGATGTCCATGGTCGGATAGGACGTGTTGTCGTATACGTATTCGAGGTGGTCGAAAAGATACTTTTGCTTGATGTCGTTCGCCGCCAGCGACAGCGGGGGACCGATCGGGGGAGGGTCTGCGGAATAGTCGCCCCGTATAACGGTTTTGTCGTACCGCATACCGACGGTCATGCTGATACGTTTGACACGGTCGAAGGGATAAGCGATGTTGCCCTCGTAGATATTGGTGATGGTGCGCGCCTGCGATATCAGGTCGATGGATGGAGCGACGAACTCCCCTTCGAAGGACGAAGCGCCCCGGTAATAGCTGACGCCATAGTCAAAGCGGTGTTTGTAGTTCTGGAAGGACACCACGTAGTCGTTGTCGCGGAGGTCGGTGCCCACCTGGACGCCGCCCATGAACTTATAGTCCTCCAGGACGTCGCTGATGCTGACACGCAGCATGCCGCTGAGGTCGGTCCCACCCGCGGGCTGGATGGGTCCGGAGCCCCCGGCGTAAGGCTGGTACTGGTTAAAGACGACGGAATTGTTGAGGTTGGCCACCACGTAGTCGGTGGAGAACTTGAGCTTGTATTGGAACAGCTTCGACCGGTTCAGGATGGAAGGCGTCTCCGCTTTTTTAGGCGCGGCGGCCGGCATCGTATTGTTTTGCGCGGCGGCCGGGGCGGCGGCTGAATTGCCGGCGGGGCTGGCGGCCGTGTCCTTTTTTTCCTTATTGAATTCGCTTTCGAAGAAGTCGTTGGTGGGGGCTTTCCTTACCTGGGTTTTGTTTACAGGCGCGGCGGCGGCGTTGCCTTTGGCCAGCTGGTCGGCCTTCATTTGCCGGCGCATATAGTCCGTGGGACGATCCGTAAGGTTCCGGTTGTGGAGGGTCTTTTCGTCGACCTGTAGCTTATAGAGGTATTTATTGTCCTCCTGGCGCATGACCTCGGTGACCTGGTTGCTGACCCCGGCGACCCGGGTTTCGCCAACGCCGTACTGGTAGTTGCTCAGGGGGAAGATATACGTGGAGTCGTTGGTGACGGAGTACAGGGCGACGGAATCGGGCTCCGTTTTGTTCCAGGCCTTTAGCGCGGAATCCAATTCCGGGACGGTAGGGTTCCTCAGAAGGTCGTCCCCGATGGTGATGAGGGTGTCGAGACCCGCGCGCTTGGTGGAAAAGAATCCGGCAAAGCGGTTGTTGATACCGTTCTCGTCACAGATAAACGTAAAGTTCGACGTATTGTACGGCATCGGGAAGCGGGCGTTGCCGTATTTCAGGTTCGTCAGCTTGGTGATCTGGCGGAAGGTGGACTTGGGTCCGTTGTTGTCCACCAGGTAAATGTTATACCGGTTCCGTGACGGGAGTACGGTGTCCCCGTCGGGGTCGTTCCCCGTCGGACGGTTCGATGAAAAGATGATCCCGGTCTTGTTGGGGAAGGCGACGAAAACGGGGTCGAGGTCGTCATAGACGTCGTTGGTCACCTGTTCCGTAGAATGTTCCTTTATCTTATAGATGTAAATGTCGGACTTCCCGTTCCGGGTGGCGCTCAGGAGCAGGGTGTTGTTGTCCAGCATGTAGTTCATGCTCTGGATCTGCTGGAACTGATCCAGCGTAAAGTGCGTGGTGGTCGTCCGGGAAAAGTTGTCGTATACGTAGACGTTGATCACGCCTTCCTTGCTGACCGCGTACGCCAGGCGGGTCCCCCTGGGATCCCAGCACATCAAAGGGAAATGTGGGTCCTTCTCGTCGAGCTGCTGCATCGCGCCGTCCCTCCAAAGTACCTTTTCGTCAGTGAAATTCTGGATGAGCTTTAGCTTGTAACGGCCCTTCTTGTACTCGACTACCCCATAGGTATAGCTCTTGGGGTTGGGGTTGGGCGCGAAATTGTAGTAGTCTTTTGTAGGCGATACTTCCTGGAAGATGGTCAGCCGTCCCTTGGGTATGTTCCTGCGGCCCCGGATGTCCTTGAAGTACTTCTGCTGCTCGGCGCTCATGAAGTCGGCGAGCACGTCCTTGAATTTTTTCTTGCACAGCTCCTGGCAGGCATGGTTCAGGTTCTTGTACAAACGCGCCAGGTAGAACAGATAACTGACCTTGTCCTTGCCGTAGCGCTCCTCGATGTAATACCAAAAGGCCTGACCGGCCAGGTCGGGCTGCTCGTAGGCGAACTGGTAGAAGTTGGTATACGTCGATGCCAGCATGGCGTTCCGGAGGGCGTCGTCCTGGGCCGTGCTCCAGTTTTGGGCGGCGTAGGAGATAAAGCCGTCGGTGAGCCATTTGGGCAGGTCCAGCAACGTCGAGTTCCCCGCGAACTCGCCGATGTCGTCCCCGAAAAGCTGCAGCGATACCAGTACCTTGGCAATGCCTTCCCTGATCTGGCGGCGGAGCTCGTTGTGGTCGCTGGTATAGTATACGACGAGTTTGCTGTTGACCAGCTTCGTCATGCCCCCGCTGCTTTGCCAGTCGAAGTCCATCCCGATATTGCTCTGGCGGTATTCGTTATAGCTGTTGTAGACGATGATATTGGCGCGCCGCTGCATGCCGTAGTCGACGAAGCGCTCGATACCGGGCAATTCTTCCTCGGCTACCTGGACCACGTACTTGGCGATGTTCAAGCCCCCGTCGGCAAAATAGACATTGAAATTGGGCGCCTGGTAATAGCGCCAATGGAAGTTTTTGTACTGAACCCTGTTCTTGCCGAACTGTACCGTATTGACCTGCGCAAAAGAGGATATCCACAACATGCCAATGCTACAGATGATCAGGAGTAATCGCTTCATAAAGTTCAATGTTCTAAATTCGTGTTTTGTCTCGGAGCAGGAACAAAGCCGAATCAGGTTTTAAAAGTACAAAAATCAATTTTATGTTCGCCGTCCAGGTTTTTACATTTAGCCCGATCCAGGAAAATACATATGTGCTGGTGAACGAAGGGCGGGAGGGGGTGGTTATCGATCCTGGATGCTACGACGAGGCGGAGAGGGAGGCATTGGCGGATTTTTTTAGTCAAAACGGCGTCCAACCTAAATTATTGTTACAGACCCACTGCCATTTGGACCACGTTTTCGGCACCCGTTGGCTGGCCGGCGCCTACGACCTGGTCCCCCACGTGCACCCACTGGAGGAGGAGCTGCTCTCGCTGGCCCCGGCAATGGGTCTGGCCTGGGACTTACCCTTTGACGGTTACCAGGGGCCCCTGGTTTATTTGAAACCCGGCGAAATCATCGATTTCGGGCAAGACCGCCTGGAAGTACTGTTCGTTCCAGGTCACAGTCCCGGACACTGCTGTTTTTATTGTGCCGCCCAGGGTTTTGTCATTGGCGGCGACGCCCTTTTCCGGGACAGCATAGGCCGCACGGACCTGCCCGGGGGAGATCACGAGACCCTGCTCCGGAGCATCCGCGAACGGCTGTTTACGCTCCCGGAGGATACAATAGTGCTCCCGGGGCACGGACCGGGGACAACCATCGGTTATGAAAAACGGAATAACCCGTTTTTACGCTTGGATTAGCGCGGGAATTTATACCTGTAAGAATCGGCGGAGGATGGGCAGCCGGTTGACGTAGGGTATGCGGCCGAATTCCTTTTTCTCCACCCTCAGGATGAACGCCCCGTAGGCGGCAAAGAGGATCGTCGCGGTCCCGATGCTGAACCAGCGGTTCGGAACCAGGTGGACAAGGCCCTGGTGGACGAAGTAAAGGACCAGGACGATCAACATATAAGCTACCAGCTTTTTCCAGGCGTACGGTACAGGATAGACCTTTTGACCCCACACGTACGACAGGACCATCATGGTGCCGTAACAGATACAGGTCGCCCAGGCGCACGCCAGGTAGCTATATTTCGGGATGAAAATGTAGTTGATCACGAGGGTGATCCCGGCACCGATCAGGGTGATATAGGCCCCCGCCGAGGTCTTATCGGAAAGCTTGTACCAAATGGATAAATTGTAGTAAATCCCCAGGAACATATTGGCAAAAAGCAGGATAGGTACGACTTTCAACCCTACCCACATACTGTGCCGGGTTACGAAGTACTTCCAGACGTCCAGGTAGAGGGCGACGAAAAGGAACATCAGCGTGATCGTAAGCACAAAGAACTTCATCACCCTGGCGTATATGCGCTGGGGATTCTCCCCCTTGGCCTGTTTGAAGAAAAAGGGTTCGGCGCCCAAACGGAATGCCTGGATGAAAAGCGATATGAGCAATGATAGCTTGTAGTTGGCGCTATAAATACCCACCTGGAAGTCTGCCGCGTCCCGGGTCGGGGCGTGTACCCACCAGCCCAGCATAATCCGGTCGAATGTCTCGTTGATCATACCCCCGAAGTTGTAGATCGTGATGGGTAGGGAATAAAGGATCATCTCCCGCCAGAGACCGGCGTTGAACTGTGGCCGGAAGCTGGTCAGCTCGGGTAGTAGGAGCACCAGCTGGAGCAGGTTCTGGACAAGATTGGCGATAAAGACGTAGCCCAGCCCGATGGCGGGAGAGTAGATCGCCAGCAGCGGGGAAACGCCGCCCTTGGCCTCCAGCGCGGGGCACACGGAATAAAAGAAATAGAGGAGCCCCATGTAGCATAGGATGCCGGAGACGCGTACGAAGGCGTATTTCCTGGGGCGCCCGTCCAGACGGAGCTTGGCAAAGGGCAGGGTGGCCAGGGCGTCGCTTGCCACGATCAGGACGGTCAGCTTTATCCAATCCGGGTGCTGGTCCACCAAAAGCAGCCGGGCCAGGGGTTCGGCCAGCAGGAACATGATGCCACCCACAAACAGGGATGAGGCCAGGATGGAGACCATGAGCGTGTTGTAGAGCTCCCTGGGATGGGGATGCTTCTGGGCGAAGCGGAAAAACGTGGTTTCGAGGCCGTAGGTGAAAATGACGTTCAGGAAGGGGATGGCCGCGTAGATGATGCTTTGCTGGCCGTATTCGGGACCGGTGAGGACGAGCAGCAGGTAGGGCGTCAGCAGATAGCTCAGCATCCTGGCTACAATCGAACTAACGCCATACCACATCGTTTGCCCCGCCAATCCCTTGATCGAACTCAATGCCTAGAAAATTTGGGAATAAAGATACGCCATGGCGGCCGCTATTTGATGATTACGTTCCGTACCACGAACATATGGGCGTAGTTGTCTGCATACTCGGAGGCCAGCTGTCCCGGGGCGGTACAGGTGCTGTTGCCCGAAATGGGAAGGTAGTGGACGGCCGAAAACCAGGTCTGCACGTCGGTGTCGATCCTGATCTGGACGGTATCGGGGATCACCGGACTCACGGTGACGGGTAAACCCGGGAGGGCCAGGGTTACCTTCCTCAGGACGTTGTATGGTCCGGTATAGCCCGAAATCTGGTAGTTGAAGGAAAAGTTCACCTGGGAGCTGGCGGGGGAATACCCCGTGAGCTCGGCCATGATGTAGCCCTGGTTGCCACCCAGGAACATCCCCTTGGAGGGGTCGAGGTCGCCGTTGCGGGGACCGCTGGCGTCGACGGTGCTGTCCACGCCGATCAGGAAGGAGATCGCCACCAGGGAATCGGCCACCCCCGGGAAGGAGACGCTGGTCGTTGTCGTGTCGAAGGCATCGACGAGCCGGTAAACCGAAGGTATGTTGGTGAAAACCCCGCTGGAGGAGATGAGCTGGACGTTGGAGATGTAGTATTTGAAAGCGCCCACGCTGAATTGTTCGCCGGTATAGCTGTCCTGGTAGATCGTGCCCCGGGTGAGGGGGGCGATTCCGGCCACGTTGTTGAACCAGAGCTGGATGGTCGTGGGGCTGCCGGTGGCGCTCAGTTCCTTTTTACAGGAAGAAAGAGACCAGCAGGTAGCGATAGACAATATTATCAGGCCCGTCAACAAATGGCGCATGTGCCGTTAATTATATGTCTGACAAACGAATATTCCGTCTCGATGTTTTGCGGCCGGCCATTATTTTTTTTGACTCCAGCCGCCGTTCCGCCACCGCCCGGGGCGCTTTGGTGGCGATACGCGCCTTTTTTGGGGTGAGCGCCTTGTTCACCCAGTCATTCATCTTTTCCCGCACCCGGTCCTTGTTCCCCAATTGGGTCCGCTCGGACTGGGAGCGGCCGGTCAGGTAGCCTTCCCGGTTGATCCGGTGGGTAAGCTGTTGGGTGAGGACGGCCTTGGCTCGGTCGTCGACCAGGGTGGAGGATGCGACGTGCCAATAGCCCTCGACCATGGTCTCCACCTTGTTGACGTTTTGTCCGCCCTTACCGCCGCTGCGCGCGGTGTGGTATTCTATCTCCTTTGAAATATCTACCTTCATCGCCATACAAAGGTACATTTTAAAAGCTATTATGAGAGCGGTGATACAACGGGTTTCGCAGGCCGCCGTGACCGTGGATGGGATGACGACCGGCGCGATCGGCCCCGGGCTGCTGGTACTGTTGGGCGTGGAGGACGCGGATACGCCCGAAGAGCTGGTTTGGCTCAGCGGCAAAATCGTGGGATTGCGGATATTCAACGACGACCGGGGCGTGATGAACCTCCCGATCCGCGACAGCGGGGGCGATATCCTCCTCGTCAGTCAGTTTACGCTCCACGCCTCCACCAAAAAGGGGAACCGGCCTTCGTATATACGGGCCAGTAAGGCGGCGTTTGCCGAACCGATGTACGAGCAGATGATCCGGCAGCTGGGGGCGGACCTGGGGCGGCCCGTGCAAACCGGCCGCTTTGGGGCGGATATGCAGGTTTCCCTGGTTAACGATGGGCCGGTGACCATTTTTATCGATACCAAAAACAAGGAGTGATGACGCTACAGGAAGCTCAGGCAAGGGTGGACGCCTGGATCGGGACCGTGGGGGTCCGCTATTTCGGGGAGTTGACCAATCTTGGCATTCTTATGGAAGAGGTAGGTGAGTTGTCCAGGATCATGGTCCGGCGGTACGGGGAACAATCGGCTAAACCCGGCGACCTGGACAAGGACCTGGGGGACGAAATGGCGGACGTGCTTTGGGTCCTTCTTTGTCTGGCGAACCAGACCGGGATAGACCTGACGGAAGCGCTGGAAAAGAATTTTGACAAGAAAAACGTCCGGGACGCCGACCGGCATAAGAACAATCCTAAGTTATGAAGCTTGGAGACATTTGGGGAATCGTGAAACGGGCCGGGTCGGACCTGGTGAACGACCGGGTCTTCCGGATGAGCGCCGCCCTGGCGTACTACACCGTTTTCTCCATGGCGCCGATGCTGATCGTGATCACCACGCTGTGCGACTTTTTTTATGGCCAGCAGGTGATCGAAGGGCGTATCTACGGCCAGATCAAAGACATCGTCGGCCAGGCGGCCGCCGTGCAGATCCAGGACATCATCCGACGGGCGATCCTTTACCTGCACCACAGCTGGGTGGCGCGCATCGGCGGCTTCGCCGCCCTGTTGTTCGGGGCCACCAGCGTCTTTTCGGAAATACAGGATGCCCTGAATTATATCTGGCGGGTTCGCGTCAAGCAAACCAGCGGGTGGGGAAAGGTGCTCCTCAACCGGTTGTTGTCGTTCTCCATGGTCGTGAGCCTTGGTTTTATCCTGCTGGTATCGCTGGTACTGGATGCCATTATGGATGGATTGAGCGCGCAGCTGAGCCGGGCTTTCCCGGGGTTGGCGGTGGTGGTGGCGCATGCCATCAACCTGGTCCTGACTTTCGGGTCGACCTTCCTGCTGTTCGGCACCATCTTCAAGGTACTCCCCGACGTCCGCATCCGCTGGCGGGACGTATCGGTGGGGGCCTTTACCACCGCGGTCCTGTTCATGTCGGGCCGCTTCGGGATTGGCTACTATCTCCACGTAAGCCATATCGATACGAGCTATGGGGCCGGGGCTTCGATCGTCATCGTCCTGCTGTGGGTATACTATTCGGCCCTGATCCTGTACTTCGGCGCGGAATTTACGCGTGAGTACGCCCAGTGCAGGGGGAGGCGGATACAACCGAACGCCTACGCCGTCTGGATCAGGCAGGTCGAGGAGGACGCGGGCCGCGCGGCGCAGGTACCGGAGGACAAGCGTACGGCCCGGTGAGACCGCGGCGCGATGGCGGGCGGCCCCCGAAGGGGCAATCATGAGCGAAGTTGGCGCCAAAGCGCTAAATTCTAGTAAGGGCGCTTTGGCGCCAACACGTATCTTTGTCCCCGCTATGTCAGTTTCCAACGAACCCAACAAGTTTCAGGCGGTTATTTCGCACGCCAAAGAATACGG
Organism: Dinghuibacter sp.; assembly: GCF_035492835.1. Lineage (NCBI taxonomy): Bacteria > Pseudomonadati > Bacteroidota > Chitinophagia > Chitinophagales > Chitinophagaceae > Dinghuibacter > Dinghuibacter sp. Next base: position 32,382 of record NZ_DATJIY010000018.1, on the reverse strand, counting down.
CTTTATATTCCCCAGCTCCGAAATATACGAAGGTCTCAGCGCGGTATACGACTATGGTCCCTGGGGCAGCGAATTGAAGAAGAACATCCGGGAATACTGGTGGAACAGTATGACGCGGATGCACGACAACATCGTCGGCATCGACGCGGCCATCTTCATGCACCCCACCACCTGGAAGGCCTCGGGTCACGTGGATAACTTCAGCGACCCGATGATCGATAATAAGGATTCCAAGAAGCGGTACCGGGTCGATCACCTGATCGAGGCTCGCGCCGATGCGCTGCGCGCCGCAGGGGACACGCTGCCCGCCGATAACCTCCTGGTCGAGATGGACCGGTTGCTGGCGGCCGACGACTTCGCAGGGCTGCGGGAACTGATCCTGCGCGAAAATATCGTCGATTCCGTTTCAGGGACGGCGAACTGGACCGACGTCCGACAGTTCAACCTGATGTTCTCCACCCAATTGGGGAGCGTCAGCGATGAGGCCAGTGAGATTTATTTGCGGCCCGAAACGGCCCAGGGTATTTTCGTGAATTTCCTGAACGTGCAGAAATCCGCGCGGATGAAGGTTCCCTTTGGGATCGCCCAGGTGGGGAAGGCGTTCCGCAACGAGATTGTCGCCCGGCAGTTTACGTTCCGTATGCGGGAGTTCGAGCAGATGGAGATGCAATTCTTTGTCCGGCCCGGCACCGAAATGGAGTGGTATAACTATTGGAAGGCCGAGCGGATGAAGTGGCACCAGGACCTTGGTTTTTCTCCGGATAGGTATAGGTTTCACGACCACGTAAAGCTGGCTTTTTACGCCAACGCGGCCGTGGACATCGAGTTCGACTTCCCGTTTGGGTTCAAGGAAGTAGAGGGCATCCACTCCCGGACGGACTACGACCTTTCGCAACACCAGAAATTCAGCGGTAAAAAGCTCCAGTATTTCGATACCGAGATCAACCAAAGCTATGTGCCTTACGTCATCGAGACCTCGATCGGTCTGGACCGGACGGTGCTGTACGTGTTGTGCGAATCCTATGCGGAAGAAGACATCCCGAAGGAGGACGGTTCCAAAGATAGCCGCGTGGTATTGCGGATCCCGCCAAAGGTGGCGCCGATAAAGCTGGCGGTGCTGCCGCTGACCAAAAAGGACGGTCTGCCGGAGATCGCGCGGGATTTGATGAAAGAGTGCCGGGAAGATTTTTATTGTTTTTACGAAGAAAAGGACAACATAGGCAAACGATATCGCCGGATGGATGCGCTGGGGACGCCATTTTGCGCCACGATCGATCATCAAACCAAAGAGGATCAGGCAGTTACGATACGCCATCGGGACTCGATGGCGCAGGAAAGGGTGCCGTTGGCGGAGGTGAGGCAGTGGGTAAAATTACGTACGAAATAGGTTTTTTTGCGTGTAGAAGAGGCCATAGGCCTGCATCAAGCGTAAAAGTACTATTGGCACGTATGTAAAATAGGGTTACATTTGAAAAGAGTATTCGACCCTTTTTAATCTAAAACCTATGTAACGTATGGACCTTTTTACATCTGTCCCTTTGAGCTTGACCGCGCCATCCTCCGTTTCATTTATAGGATTGTTTGGCCTCCTCGTTGCCGGCGTACTGACCGGTTACCTCCTCCGCTTTATGCAGCGGAACAAAAGCAAGAAACAATTGCTGAAGCTGGAAGACGAAATGTTGCGCAACCACGCAAAAATCCTTTCGCTGGAAAAGATCATCGCCGACCTGAAGCGCGAAAACAACCAGCTGAAGAATATTTACGCGAGGCGCACCCGGGAATCCCAGTTGCACTAGGCCCCTTACGGGGTTGCGTTTGCCTGGCCGCTGTCAGCGCTTTCTCCCCCGTTTATATGCCCCGTGGATACCACATAGTAATACGTGGTCCCATGAGTCAATCCACTATCCGTATATGTGCTCCCGGATAGGTTGGTGGCGATTACTGTATAGGGGCCCCCGCTGGTGGTTGCGCGCTTTACGTTGTAACAAGGCGCTTCGGTTACCGCTGTCCAATTGACCTGGACAGCTGTCGTAGATACCACCTGGGCCGTAAGGCTGTCGGGCGGCGTCAGGGTCGGCGGTGTCGGCCTGGTGGATGTCAGCGCGATCTGGCCCTTGAACATCCGGTCTCCGTCCCCCGTCAGCCGCATGTAGTAGTCCGCCGAACAGGCCGTCCCATCTTCATTCAAGCCCAGGATATTGGTTCCGGAAGGCACGGTGGCCGTTGTTTCAGCGGTCGCCACGATCTCGTTGCCTTCCCCGAATTCGTCGAACATGGATATGTAGATTCCCTGACAACGGGCCCGGGTGGCATTATAGAACATATGCCACATCAGGTCGCCATGGACCCGCTGGTGCAAGGACAGGTCACCTGGCAACACGCAGGGCTGATAGTCGACGCCATTTGCCTTGCAGTCCGCTTGATCCGGCACCATGAAACCGGTGTAGATGTTGTCGGCGTCCGATATACTGCCCACCGCTCCGATCAGCCACGGTGAAAGCATGTCGAAGGCATGGTATACATCCAGGTAGCCTGCCCGGGAGCCACCCGTACCGGTCCTCCACTCCCTGGGCACGCCGCCGATGACATAGCAGCCCTGGGTTTTAAACCAGTCGACCACGTCCATACAGGCCGCGTCCGAAAAGGGATGGTTCGCGTCATTAAAGCCAAACCCCCAGATACAGACCACCGGTTTTCCGTTTTGACGCGCATAGGCCGAGGATGCGGTATACGCGCTCATTTTGCCGGTCCAGTCCGTTTTGATTTCGGTCTCCATGTTGGTCCAGCCGGTCACGTCATACATGATATAAAACTTCCGGGTGTACGTCTCCGCGGCGGTCTTGACCTTGGCGGTGATCCCGTCGCGGATGGGCCCTTCCGGTGAGTTCGGATTAAACCGTTGGAGGGCCGCGCCGTCGATCCCGTTTTGTTGCATCCACTGGAATTGCGTGTTGATGGTTTGTTGGTCCCAATCGGAGAACAAAGTGGAGGGGCGCCCGTCGTTTAGCGTGTCATATGGCGATGGATAGGCGCCGGTATACTGGCGCATATCCGGCCAGGCCTTGTAGTTGGGATCGACCGAACCGGGCCAGTGCCACCAGCCGTTCCATGGGGATCCGTCCCCCGGGGCGGCAAACCAGGCCTGGTAGCCGACGATGACCTTACCCACGACGTCTCCCGGAGGGGATGCCGTTGTATCGTTTTTGGGGGGAGGGGTTGTACCGCTTGTCTGGCCTTTTTTGGAGCAGGCCGCGGCAAGCGTGAGGCAAAGCAGGGTGAATAGGGCATTCCTTTTGAGCATCGTTTGGTATTTTAGGCTTACCAAACAATATAGATTTAGGGCATTAATTAATGCCTAACCCGGCACTAGCGCCGGCGCCGGCCGGCTCCCGTACTAACCGTACAGCTCCAGGTGGACGCTTTTCTTGTCATAACCCAGGGCGCCAATCCGGTTCCGGGCTTCGTCGATCATTTCCTTCCAGCCGCACAGGAAGAACCAGGCGTCTTTTTTCGCCACGCAAATCGATTCGTAAACGCCGTGTACATAGCCATGGTGGTGGCCGTCGAGCTTTTCCCTCGATAGGGTGGGGTGGAAGTGGAATCCGTCCATGTTTTTGGAGAGTTCTCTCATTTCCCCGGCGTACAAAAGATCCTTGCATGTCCTGGTCCCGAATACGAGGTGGATGTCCTTATGGGGGGTGTTGTGAAGCTGCATATAATGCACCATGCTCCTGAAGGGCGCAATGCCCGTTCCCGTGCAGATCAGGAAGAGGTCCCTGTCCAGGGGATCCGGGAGGGTAAAAACACCCTGGGGGCCTCTTAAGGTCAATTCCGAGCCTTCTTTGACTTCGTTGAACAAGTAGGTCGTCCCGAGGCCGCCTTCGAGCAGCACGATCACCAGCTCGATGGTATTTGTCCCGTCCGGCCAGGAGGCGATACTGTAGCTTCGCCACCGCTTGTTCTTCTGCTCGTGTATCGGCAGGTCCAGGGTGACGAATTGCCCCGGCTTGAAGTCGAAACGTTCGAGCTCCGGGATTTCGATCCAGAAGCGCCGGGTGTTATGCGTCTCCTGCGTTATTTGCCTGACCCTGCCGGTCCGCCATGGCTCCATGCGCAATCGTTTTGCTCCTTAAGATAAGTTATTTCGCCCGTTTGCCGTGCCTCGGTCTTTCGGAGGGGAATTTGTATTTTTAAAGACTATGCTGCATAAGACAAACATACTCATTCACATCATCGCGGGCTCCGTCGCCCTTTTGTTGGGGGTTTTTGCATTGGTTTCAGCGAAAGGCGGGAGGTTTCACCGGAAGGCCGGGGACTGGTTTTTAGTGTGTATGAGCGTTGTGATCGTGAGCGGGCTTATGGGGGTGTTTGTTTTTAAGCGGAATACGTTTTTGCTGGTTATTACGGTATTGAGCGGGTATTTCGGGTATTCGGGATATAGGGCGGTCAGGATGAAGTCTAATCGGGCGCGGGCGCTGGATGTGTGCGTGGCCCTGGCTTCTTTGGGGTGTGTCGGCTATTTTCTTTACTATTTCCGGTCGATCGGGATGATCTGGTCGCCGGTGATCATTTATAGCACGGTGGGGACCCTGGTGCTGGTCGTACTGTACGATTTCGCCAGGTATGCCATTCCCCGGGAGGCCTATAGCGGGCTTTGGCTGTATGAGCACATTTTTAAGATGATCGGTGCGTTTACGGCGCTGCTCTCGGCGTTTTCGGGGACCGTATTTTATATGTACCAGCCGTACAGTCAATTCCTGCCGTCGGTACTCGGGACGCTGTTACAGATAGGGTTTATCGTCTACTATGCGTCCGGCATGGGCACAAAAAAGCGAGGGCAGTTAGCGCCTCGCTCTTAAATAAAATGGCAAGCAATCGTTCTCTAGTGGGGGTAAAGCTAATGATATTTTTTTGTTAAATGCAAGTTTATTTCAGGAAAAATGTGCTAAAAGGTTTAAGGCGACGCGCGGGTGTGGAGGCGGATCATGGAGGTCCGGAGGCGGATGTGGCGGTGCGCTGGGGCAAATTGCGTAACTTTGCGTCCGCGGATGAATTTGCAGTGGCTTTTAGACAGATATTCGAGCGATAACCGCCTTTCCCCGCTGGTGGAGGGGCTTTCCATGCCCGGTCCGCAACGTTTTCACGTCGGGCCACTCCACGGGAGCTCGTCAGAATTTATCTGTGCGGGGCTCTTCCGGAACCCGTCCCTGCAGGACTGGAACCACCTGGTGGTGCTGAACGATTCCGAAGAGGCGGCCTACTTTCACAATACGGTCGAAAACCTGACCGGGGCGTTGGACATACTTTATTTCCCTTCTTCTTTCAAGAACCGCAAAAACTACCGCTTGCTCAACAGCAGCCACGTGATGCTGCGGACGGAGGCGTTGATGAAGTGCAGTGCGCCATCGATCCGAAAAAAGGTCATCGTGACCTATCCCGAGGCCTTGTTCGAAAAAGTGGTCATGGCCCGGGAGCTGTCGGGAAATGTCATTTCCATAAAGACCGGGGATACGCTGGCCGTCGAGGCGCTGCTGGAAAAAATGGTGGGGTACGGTTTCGACCGGACGGACTTCGTATATGAGCCGGGGCAGTTCGCCATGCGGGGTGGCATCCTGGACATCTATTCTTTTGGCAACGAGAAGCCCTACCGGGTGGAGCTGTTCGGGAATGAGGTGGATTCCATCCGGCTGTTTGACCCGGAGTCACAGTTGAGCGAGCGTAAGTTGCTTCAGGTCAATATTATCCCCAATATCGAGACCAACTTCGATCAAAAGGAAAAAATAAGCCTCCTGGAATTCCTCCCGGAGAACACGGTCGTCTGGCTACAGGACTATGACCTGATCCGCGAGAAGCTCCTGGTGCAGGAGGAGGACCTGCAGTTGTTTTTCCAGCGGGAGAAGCTCGAACCCTTCAAGCCGCGGGAAGACAACGAAGAAACCCTCAAGGGGCTGGTGAGCCCGGAAGAGTTCGTCAACGAGGCGGACCTGCACGGGCAATTTGGCGCCAGACATATCATTGAGTTTGGCTACAAGCCGCACTGGGGCGGAATCGACATCGTCTTTCCGACCCTGGAGCAACCCGCCTTCAACCGGAAGTTCGACATGCTGATCGCGGACCTGCAGCGATGGGAGAAAAAGGGCTTCAGCCTCTTCCTTTTTGCCGAGAACCCCCGCCAGCTGGAACGCCTCCACAGCATTTTCAGCGACCTGAAGGCGGAGATACCCTTTACGCCGCTGGCGACGGCCATACACGAAGGGTTTATCGACGAAGGCAACAAGGTCGTCTGTTATACGGACCACCAGATATTCCAGCGGTACCACAAGTACCGCGTCAAGCAGGCCTACAACAAAAGCAAGGCGCTCACGCTGCGTACGCTCCGGGAACTCCAACCCGGCGACTACGTGACCCACATCGATCATGGCGTGGGGACCTACAGCGGCCTCCAGAAAATTGAATCCAACGGTCACCTGCAAGAGGCCGTCCGCATCCTGTACAAGGACGGCGACATCCTGTACGTCAACATCAACTCCCTCCACAAGATCAGCAAATACACGGGTAAGGAGGGGACGGTGCCCAAGATCAACAAGATCGGCAGCGAGGCCTGGCAGCGGCTCAAGGAAAAGACCAAGACCCGGGTCAAGGAGATCGCCTTCGACCTTATCAAGCTCTATGCCCAGCGCAAGGCCCAGGTGGGTTTTGCGCACGCTCCCGACAACTACCTCCAGACGGAGCTGGAGGCCTCGTTCATATACGAGGATACGCCCGACCAGAGCAAGGCTACGACGGACGTCAAACGGGATATGGAGTCGCCCTCCCCCATGGACAGGCTAGTCTGCGGGGACGTGGGTTTCGGCAAGACGGAGATCGCCATCAGGGCCGCCTTCAAAACGGTTTGCGACGGGAAACAGGCGGTAGTCCTGGTGCCCACGACCATCCTCGCCTTTCAGCACTATAAGACCTTTAGCGAACGGATGAAGGACTTCCCCGTGACCGTGGACTATATCAACCGGTTCAAGTCGTCCAGGGAGAAAAAGGAAACGTTGGAGCGGTTGCGTTCGGGCAAGATCGATATCATGGTCGGCACCCACGCGCTGCTGGGGAAAGAAGTAAAATTCAAGGACCTGGGCCTGATGGTGATCGACGAAGAACAAAAGTTCGGCGTGGGCGCCAAGGAGAAGCTGAAGACGCTCAAGACAAACGTGGACTGCCTCACGCTCACGGCCACGCCTATCCCACGCACCCTCCAGTTCAGCTTGATGGGCGCTCGCGACCTGAGCATTATCAATACGCCCCCGCCAAACCGCCAGCCGATCCAGACCGAGGTCCAGGTGTTCAACCAGGACTTTATCCGGGACGCGATCTATTTTGAAACGGAACGCGGCGGCCAGGTGTTCTTTATCCACAACCGCGTACAGAGCCTGCCGGAGATGGTGGGACTGGTCCAGTCGCTATGCCCCGACCTGTCCGTGGGGATGGCGCACGGGCAGATGGAAGGCCACGACCTGGAAGAGCGTATCATGGACTTTATCGACCGGAAGTACGACGTCCTGGTCTGCACGAACATCGTGGAGAGCGGAGTCGACATCCCCAACGTCAATACCATCATCGTCAACAACGCCCACCAGTTCGGGTTGAGCGACCTCCACCAGCTGCGCGGCCGGGTGGGCCGGAGCAACAAAAAGGCGTTTTGCTACCTGCTGGCGCCCCCGATGAGCACGCTCCCCGCCGATTCCCGCAAACGCCTCCAGACCCTGGAGCAGCACAGCGAGCTCGGGAGCGGTTTTCAGATCGCCATGCGGGACCTCGACATCCGCGGGGCGGGTAACATGCTGGGCGGCGAGCAGAGCGGCTTCATGGCCGAGATCGGCTTCGAGATGTACCAGAAGATCCTGGACGAGGCCATCCGGGAATTGAAGCGTACCGAATTCAAGGACCTTTTCCGCCAGGAAATCCAACAGCAGGATGACTTCGTGCACGATTGCACCATCGACACCGACCTGGAGATACTGATCCCCGACGAATACGTGGAAAGCATTACCGAGCGGCTGTCGCTCTATACCCGCCTGGACAACTGTGAAAGCGAGGACGAGCTACGGACGTTCTATCACGAGATGGGCGACCGTTTTGGCCCGATTCCCCAGCAGGTCGAGGACCTGTTTACGACGGTCCGCTGCCGCCGGCTGGCCATCGAGCTGGGCATGGAAAAACTCGTGTTGAAGGACGGGGCCCTCCGCTGCTATTTTATCGGCAACCCCGATTCGCCCTATTTCGAGTCGGCCGTCTTCCAGCGGATCATGCAGTTTATCCAAACGCACACCAATAAGGCGCGTCTTCGCCAGGTAGGGAAGAATTTCTTCCTCGTGATCTCGGATATGACGGGGATGGATAGGGTACACCAGATGCTGGGCAATATGCAGCAATTTGCGGCGGCGGCCGCGGAGGCGTAGCGCGCTTTCAGGGTTCGACGTATATTTAACTATGCAACAGCAGGGACCTATTGGCGTTTTTGATTCGGGTTACGGCGGGCTCACCGTATTAAAGGAGTTTGTACGGCAACTGCCCGCGTACGACTATCTCTATCTGGGAGACAACGCCCGCGCGCCCTACGGTGGCCGCTCCTTCGAGACCGTCTATCATTACACCCTGGAGTGCGTGCGGCACCTCTTCGATATGGGGTGTCCGCTGGTGATCGTGGCGTGTAACACCTCCTCGGCGAAGGCCCTGCGCACCATTCAGCAGAGCGATCTTCCGCTGATGGGCGACCCCCTGCGGCGCGTTCTCGGGGTCATCCGCCCAACCACCGAGATTGTAGGCCAATATTCCCTGACGCGCGAGGTCGGCATCCTGGGGACCGTCGGAACCGTTACCTCCGAGTCTTACCCCATCGAGATCGCCAAATTCTTCCCCGATATCCGCGTTTACCAACAGGCTTGCCCGCTTTGGGTCCCGTTGGTCGAGAACGGCGAGGCCGATGGGCCGGGCGCCGATTACTTTATTTCTAAATACCTGGATGCGATCCTGGCGCAGTCGCCGCGTATCGATACGCTGGTGCTGGGTTGCACGCATTATCCTTTGCTCGTGGACAAAATCCGGGCGTACGTGTCTCCTTCCATGCGCATCCTCTCCCAGGGCGAGATCGTCGCCCGTAGCCTGGCGGATTACCTTATTCGTCATCCATCCCTCGAGGCGCGGTTGTCGCGCACGGGGCGGCTCTCCTTCTATACCACCGAGACACCCGCTTCCTTCGAGCGGCTCGCCGGTATCTTCTTCGAGCACGCCCTCAAGGCGAATCACCTGGATGTAGGCGTTTAGGCGCCGCTGGCGGACCGGTTAGCGGCCGGGCAGCGGGATCACGGGGAGGGATTCGTTGCCGGTGGGGCCGACGGATTGGACGCCGAAAAAGTAGTTGTCCTTGGAAAGGGGCAATAGTACGTCGGTGTCGGTGGTGAATATCTTACGCTGCCAGACGGGGCTGGTGGTTTCACGGACAAGTATGTAGTATCCGCGGGGCGCGCCAACGGCGGGGGCCTTCCAGGTAAGGTGGGTGTTGTTGGTCAGTTCGCGGGTGAGGACGTTCGGGGAGACGGGGCTGCCGGGGGCCTTGGCGAGGTTGGCCAGACAGGCGAGGTTGAGGGCGGTGTTCTTGCGGAGGTACTCGAAGTCGATGAACTCAGGTAAGTCCCCGTATTGGATGCCGCCGGCAACGCGGACGTCCTGGTGCTGGCGGGTGTAGTTCTCGTTCATTTCGGTGATGCGGACGGCCGCGAATCCGTTCTCCTGGAAGGGGGAGTGGTCTCCGCCGCGGAGGAAGCGGTCGGGGCGGTAAATCTGGACGACCTGGAGGTTGTCGACATAGCGCTCGCCGGTTTCCTTGACGTACCGCGACAGGAGACGCGAGTCGCTGTCGTTTTCCAGACCCAGCTGGCGTATTTTCTTTGCCTGTGTTTCGATGCTGTAGATCGGCAGACCCTCGCTGAACACACGGACCTGGGTGTTATTTATGATGTTCGTTTCGCTGCTGTTGTTGGAGCCGACGATGTCGTTATTGAGCATCGCTACTATGTTCCAACCCTGGTCCTTGGCCTTTTTGGCCAGGACGCCGGAGCCCAGCAGGCCCTGCTCTTCCCCGCTGACGGTGACGAAAATGATGGTGGCGCCGAAGTGGTGGCGGCTCATGATGCGGGCGCATTCGAGGACCGCGGCGCTACCACTGCCGTCGTCGTTGGCCCCGGGGGCGTCGCCCGAGCCGTCCATGACGTCGGTCCGCCGGCTGTCGAGGTGGCCGCTGATGACAAATATGCGGTGGTCGTTCGGGTCCGTACCCTTGAGGGTGGCCACGACGTTCCCGAGGTTGACGGAGCTGGTGACGCGGCGCCCGTCGGCGGCGTATGTCGTGGTGTCGAGGATTGCCGTCATCCGGCCTTCCGAGGCCGCGGCAAAACGCTGGAAAGTGGCGAGGACCCAATTCCGGGCGGCGCCAATGCCACGTTTGGGGTCCGTAGTGGAGCTAACGGTGCTCCGGGTGCCAAAGGCGACCATCTGGGTAATAAAAGATTTAAGGGAGTCGGGGTTTACTTCCCGGACCATGGAAGCGATTTCGGGGTCCCGGTCGATAATAGTTTGCGCGTGGGTTGGGTTGCTTACGGCCAGGAGGAGGCCAAGGGTTGCAATCAGTCTGATCATACCGTAATATAAAAATTCTTGTTTAAACAATTCTCGTCATGTGCGTTGCTGTTCAATGTATCGGGCAGCTCGTCACCATCAAGGGCATCCAGAAGAGGCACTCACCTCCCTTTACGACATGTCCAGGCACGCTTGCTATCGGATGAGGAGGATGGTGCCGCGTTGGGAGAGCGCGTTACCGGTTGTGTCGATGGCGCGGAGACTGTAGACGTAGGCGCCGGCGGGGACTGGGGCGCCGGAGACGGTGCCATCCCAAGTAGCGTGGGGGTTGCTGGTGGAGAATACGAGGTGGCCCCAGCGGTCGTAGATGCGGAAATAGGTTAGCGATCGTATTCCGGGGGCGGTGAGGGTGACGACGTCGTTGATGCCGTCGCCGTTGGGGGTGAAGGCGTTGGGGACATAGATGGCGGGGCCCTTGTAGACTCCGACGAGGATGGAGGACTCGGAGGCGCATCCGAGGGAGGTATAGGCGGTGACGGTGTAGCGGGTGGTTTGGGCGATGGTGGCGACTGGGGTGGCGACCGCGGGGTCGGTGAGGCCGTCGGGCGGGGACCAGCGGTAGGTTTGGCCGCCGGCGGCGTGTAACGGTAGCGAGGCGCCCAAGGCGATGACGGTATCCTGTCCGGCATAGGCGTGGGAGGCCTGGACGGCGATGGGTTGTCCGACGGTATCGGAATAACATCCGTCGATGCTGCGCGCCCAAAGGCTGGCGACAAAACCCGTTTCGGTGGGGTAAATAGGGGTTACGGTTTGACCGGAGTCGGCGGTAGCGCCGAGCAGCCAATACCAGTCATCGATGGATACGGCCGAGATGTTTTCGGCGCGCAGCCTCAACGGCTGACCGGCGCAAACCGAGTCCCCCACAAAAGAGACCGCGGGCGTCGGGTGGGTGACAAAGGCGACGGTCAGGGTATCGCCGGCGCAACCCAGCGCGCTGGTTGTCGACAGCCGTAAGGTGACGCTGGCGGCAGGGCCCAGCACGATGACGGGTAAGGAGTCGGTGAACGTGCGTCCATCGGAGAGTTGCCAATGCCAGGAAGCAAAACCACCCAGGGTGTCGGTGCTGGTGTTGACCAGGGGAAGCGGCCGCCCGCTACAGGCATTGCCGGGGACGAAGCCGGGATGGGGATGAGAGCCGACGACCACGATGGACCGGGCGGTATCCGAAGCGCAACCGTCCTGGCTTTGGATGACCTCGGAGACGGTATACGCGCCGGTAGCAGCATAGGTGTGTGGGGGCGGATGGGCGCTCGTGCTGCCGGAGCCGTCCCCGAAGTCCCAATACCATCCACCTATTGGCCCAAAGGAAATCGAGCTGTCGCGGAATACGACGGGTAATCCCGCGCACGTTATGCCGTCATTGATGGCGATGTGGGCATCGAGGGCGGTACAAAATTGCTGGAGGTTGTATCCAGCCCCGGTAGCCCCGGTGAAACCCCAATAGACCGCGGATTTACCCAAAAAGACGCTGTCGACTATGTCCCGCGTGAGCGCCAGGCGGAAAACACCATCGATGTAAGCCGTAAGAGTGGTATCGGGGGCGTCCCATTTGATCTCGAGCAGGTGCCAGGCGCAGTCCTTGATGGTGGGGCTGCCCGCCAGGGCCTGCACCGGTCCGGCGAGGTTGTTCGTGTCCGCGTGGTCGACGTCCCCGTTCGCCTGGAAGGCCAGGTGGTCAAACGGTGGGTCGTCGTCGTTCGGGTTGAGGTGGGTGTCGATGGTCAACGCCAGCGACGGCCGTATCCCGGAAAATCCAAGACCTTCCCCGTCGCTGCCGATGGCGGTTCCAACGGGCTGCAGTACGAAAGCGATGCCGTCCGACCCTTGGACTCGGCAGCCCAGGAAGACCTTGAAGTGGAAGTCGAAGGACTGGCTAAGGTCGATTTCGTGACTGTTCCATACGGACCCTTGCCGGTGGGCCTGGTCCGGGGTCAAAGTATAGCAATTGCAGGACAATGCAGTGGCGTTCCCGTTCAGCACGTATTGTGCCCCGGCTGAGAGACAGGGCAGCCAGCAGAGGAAGAAAAAGTATGCGCGCGGAGGGGCCACGCAAGTATATACGGGACTGGAGCGGCGGGCGTCTAACGGATGATCAGGATCGTACCCCGTTGGGTCATCGTATGGCCGGTCATGTCGATGGCGCTGATGGTGTATACGTAGGTACCATCCGGGGCGGGCGTGCCGGAGACGGTACCGTCCCAGGTAGCCTGGAGGTCGGTGGTGTGATAGACTTCGTGGCCCCAGCGGTCAAAAATCTGAAAATAATTGAGCGTCCTGATGCCGGGGGCCACGAGGCGGAGAACGTCGTTAGCACCGTCGCCGTTCGGGGTGAAGGCGCTGGGGACATAGATGGCCGGCCCCTTATACACCTTGATCAGGATGGTGGCCGTGGAGGCGCAACCGGCGGTGGTGTAGGCGGTGAGGGTGTATCGGGTGTCTTCACCGATGGTAGCGACCGGGTTGGCAATATCCGGGTCGCTGAGACCGGTGGCGGGCGACCAGGCGTAGGTCGCGCCGCCCGAACCCTGGAGCTGGATGGGGTAACCCAGCGCGACGGCGGTGTCCCGCCCGGCATAGGCATGCGAGGCCTGGATGGCGATGGGCTGCTGGACGGTGTCCGAATAACAACCCTGGGGGCTTTCGGCCCACAGGCTGGCGATAAACGTGGTTTCGGCAGGGTAGACACGGGTTACGGTCTGGCCGGAATCAAGGTCGGTCCCCAATTGCCAGTACCACTGCCGGATGGGAACGGCCGCGGTGGCTGTGCCGCTGAGCGCCAGCGGCGTGCCCGCGCAAACCGAGTCCCTGTCGAAGGTGACGGCCGGCGTGGCGTTGACCGTAAACGGAAGGGTGAAGGTATTGCTGGCGCAGCCTTCGACGCTGACCGTGGACAGCGAAAGGCTATAGTTCCCCGGTTGGGTCAGGGTAATGGCGGGAAGGGAATCGGTAAAGGTTTGCCCCGTCGACAGCGCCCAGTTCCAGGTAGCAAAACGTCCTATAGTGTCGAAGCTCGAATTGACGAGGGGCAGCTGCTGGCCGGTGCAACCGTTGCCGACGATAAAGTCCGCCACGGGGTACGTCCCGATGGTCAGCACGGTTTTGTTGGGGTCGGACAGGCAGCCGTTGTTGCCGAGGACGCTTTGGGTAACGGTATAGACACCCGCCTTGGGATAGACATGGGGCGGAGGGTTCTGACGCATGCTGGTGTCCCCGTCCCCGAAGTCCCAGTACCAGTTCACGATGCTGCCAAACGACGTGGAGCTGTCGCGGAAAGTGATCGGCACGTCCTCGCAATAGGTTTGGTTGGAGGGGAAAGAATGACCTGCGTTGAGGGAGGTGCAAAACTGCTGGAGGTTGTCGGAGCCGCCGGTACTGGCGGTAAAGCCCCAGAACACCTGGGGACTCCCACTAAAGATGGAGCCCACGAGGTCCTTGGTCAGGGTCAGCCGGACTACGCCGTCCATATAGGCGGTCAGCGTGGTGGAAGGCGCGTCCCACTTGACCTCGAGTACGTGCCAGTTGCAATCCTTGATGTTGGGGTTGTTTGCGAGCGCCTGGACGGGGCCCGCCAGGTTGTTGGCGTCCGCGTGGTTGACGTCCCCGTTTGCCTGGAAGGCAATGTGATCGTATGCGGGGTCGTCGTCTTCGGTATTCTGATACGTGTCGATGGTCACGCCCAGTGAAGGGACGATGCCGCCAAAACCCAGGCCGTCACCCGTACTGCCCTGGCTGGTGTTGATCGGCTGGAGGACAAAGGCTATGCCGTCGGCGCCGAGCAGGCCCGTCTGGCAACCCAAAAAAACGTTGAAGTGATAGTCGAAGGACTGGGTCAGGTCGATCTCGTTCTTGTTCCAGACCTGTCCCGCCTGGAAATTCTGCTGGGGCGTGAGCGTATAGCAATTGCAGGTATTCTGCACGGCGGAGCCGTGCATGACGTAAGGATTGGCCTGCGGGGTCGTTTGGGCGCTGGCGTGAAAGCTATGACAGAGGACAATCGTTACAGCGGCGGCAATAGGTCTATACGTCGATCCGGGCATACTTGGCATGGGTTTCAATGAACTCACGCCTCGGCGCCACTTCATCACCCATGAGCATGCTGAATACCTCGTCGGCCACGGCCGCGCTTTCCAGGGTCACCATTTTCAGGATACGCTTGGCGGGGTTCATCGTGGTCTCCCACAACTGTTCCGCATTCATTTCCCCAAGACCTTTATAGCGCTGTATGGTGGCGCTGTCTTCCTTACCGCCGGCGACGCGCTCGATGGCGGCCTTGCGGTCTTCTTCGGTCCAGGCATAGACCTGTTCCTTTCCTTTCCTGACGAGGTAGAGGGGTGGCTGGGCGAGGTAAACATACCCCTGTTCAACCAGCTCTTTCATATAGCGGAAGAGGAAGGTCAGGATCAGGGTGGCGATATGGCTTCCGTCCACGTCGGCATCGGTCATGATGATCAGCTTGTGGTAGCGGAGCTTCGTTAGATTGAGCGCCTTGGGGTCCTCGGGGGTGCCGACGGTTACGCCCAGGGCGGTATAGACATTTCGTATTTCTTCGTTCTCCAGGATCTTATGCTCCATGGCTTTTTCCACGTTGAGGATCTTACCCCTCAGCGGGAGGATGGCCTGGAAGCTCCGGTCGCGGCCCTGTTTGGCCGTGCCGCCGGCGGAGTCCCCTTCCACCAGGTAGAGCTCGCAGCGCCCGGGATCCCTGTCGGAGCAATCGGCCAGCTTACCCGGCAAGCCGCCCCCGGACAACACGCTCTTACGCTGGACGAGCTCCCGCGCTTTCCGCGCCGCCACCCGTGCCTGGGCGGCCAGGATGACCTTCATGATCACGTTACGGGCTTCCTTCGGGTTTTCCTCCAGGTAGTTGTCGAGGGCCTTGGCAACCGTGGTTTCCACGATGCCCGCCACTTCACTGTTACCCAATTTGGTCTTGGTCTGGCCTTCGAACTGGGGCTCGGGTACCTTGACCGAAATGATGGCGCTCAACCCTTCCCGGAAGTCGTCCCCTTCGACCTCCACTTTGGCTTTCTCGAACAGCCCTTCTTTTTCACCGTATTGCTTGAAGACGCGGGTCAGGGCCCTGCGGAAGCCGGTGATGTGGGTGCCGCCTTCTATGGTGTTGATATTGTTGACGTAAGAGAAGATATGCTCTTTGAAGTCGTCGTTATAAGACATGGCGACCTCCACTTCCACGTTGGCGGCCTCGTCAAAGCCATCCACATACAGCGTCTTGCTGATCAGGGTATTGCGCTTTGCGTTCCGGTCCAGCATTTCCACGAACTCGACGATCCCCCCTTCACTGAAAAAGCTTTCGTTGTAGACCGGGTTCCCGGCTTCGTCCTTTTCACGCAGGTCCGTCAGGTTGATCCGCACCCCCCGGTTCAGGAAGGACAGTTCCCGGATACGTCCGGCGAGAATGTCCTTATTATAGATAAGGGAAGTAAAGATGCTGCCGTCGGGCCAGAAGTGTGTCGTTGTCCCGGTCCGGTCGGTTTCACCGATGGTGCGTACGGGGTATTCCGGTATACCGGTGTTATACTCCTGCTCGAAGACCTTGCCTTCACGGTAGACGGTTACGTGGACGTGGGTGGAGAGCGCGTTCACGCAGGAAACCCCCACCCCGTGGAGACCGCCGGAGACCTTATAGGTATTCTTGTCGAATTTACCCCCCGCGTGGAGCACCGTCATGACGACCTCCAGGGCGGATCGCTTTTCCTTGGCGATGATGCCGGTGGGAATTCCACGCCCGTCGTCGCGGACTGAAACGGAATTGTCCTCGTGGATGGTGACATCGATATTCTTACAGTAGCCGGCGAGGGCCTCGTCGATCGAGTTGTCTATCACTTCATATACGAGGTGGTGTAACCCCTTGATCCCGATGTCCCCTATATACATGGCCGGCCTTTTGCGGACGGCTTCGAGTCCCTCTAAAACCTGAATGCTTTCAGCTCCGTATCCGTTTGTGCT
This sequence comes from Dinghuibacter sp., assembly GCF_035492835.1. Classification (NCBI taxonomy): domain Bacteria; kingdom Pseudomonadati; phylum Bacteroidota; class Chitinophagia; order Chitinophagales; family Chitinophagaceae; genus Dinghuibacter; species Dinghuibacter sp. The sequence continues at coordinate 15,732 of NZ_DATJIY010000018.1, read as the reverse complement.
TTGGGTGGGCGTATCCACTGCTTGAATTTCAGTACTCATTAGTCGTTCAATCCTCCTTTTGTAGCAAAAAATAGCGTGGTGCAAAGGTAGTAAAAATAACCCTTTTAAGGCAATCCAGCGGTGTTAAAAAGGGCCTATTTATGAACAATTGAGACACATTTCCAGCGCTTCGCCGATATGAGATTTTTGAGGCATTTCCGGGGCATTTGCGATGGCCGGCTTTTGTCACGTACCGGTCAGTATTTTCAAGGGCTCACGGACTCAATACCAGCTTGGGCTAAATTTGCGCCCATGCTCCAGCCGCCCGACATACTTACCGTTGCCCGCAAACAGCCGGTCCTCCAGGAAAGCCTGGACCTGGCGTACCAAAAGGAGCAGCACATCCCCGGGGCGGTGGCTTATCAGATCCAGCGCTACGTCATGGCGCCCCAGTGGACCCTCGACGACACCGGGATGATGATTTATCAACACGACCGCTCCGGTGGCGAATCCTACCTGGAGTTGCGGTTTTGCGTCTCGGGCAACACGTATTGCAACGACCCGGTTTGCAACGGAGGCCAGTCCTGCCGGAAATCGTCCAGCCAGTGTGGCGCGAAGATGCCGACCATGGACCTGTTTACCTTCCGTTTTTCATCCACCTGGCTGGCGCCGTTTGTCAAGGGACGCCATGCGGCGACCCGGACGGAAGAGGTCCTGGCCTTCCGTTATCCCTCTTCATTTACCAAGATCGTGCCCCTTTGCGGACGCAGCCGGCTGGTCCTTGATAGTATGTTGAGCCACCAGTACGAGGGCGCGCTCGAAAATATCTTTGTCAACAGCCAAGTGCAGGCGTTGCTCCTCTACAGCCTGGAATGCCTGCTGGACGAAAAGGAAGAGGGCGTCTTCGCCTGTAAGTTCCTGGCCAACGAGGCGGACCGGGAAAAGATCGTACGGGCCCGGGAAATCCTCCTCGAGCACATAGGCGAGCCCATCACGATCAAGGAGCTGAGCCGTAAGGTGGCCATGAACGAATGCTATCTTAAAAAAGGATTCAAGGAGCTTTTCGGAACGACGATCTTCGACTTCTACCAGGGACAACGCATGGACCATGCCCGTTACCTGTTGTATGAAAAGGGGCTTAGCGTGACCGAGGTCTCGCTGATGCTCGGATATTCCTCCATCTCCCACTTCTCCACCGCATTTAAAAAGCATACGGGCTTGAAACCCTGTGACTTATTGTTGCGTTAGTCCGCTTTTTTTCCGGATTTCGTAAGCGGTTTTCCCTTCTTCGGAACTCCCTCACTGCTTCGCGAAGGTACATTTGCGGGCAATTTCAACGGGATGTTTATGAGAAGATTTTTGGGTATTTTGGGGTTGTTGTGCTTCGGTATCGCAGCCCAGGCCCAGTATAAGACGCAGGCACAAAAGCTGGTGGGAACCAGCGAAGATTCGCTCAACCGGGGCGCGGCCACGGCCAAAACGGTGATTTCCGGTTATGGGAGCGTGTTTTATCAGCGGGATTTTTACCAGCACAACTCCACCGCAGGTCTCGACCGCGCGGTTTTGTTTGTTGGACACCAGTTCAACGCGAAGATTTCGTTTTTCTCCGAGCTCGAGGTGGAAAATGCGCTCGTGGCCTCCAACGGGAGCGACGAGTTCCACGCCGACGCCAAGGGAGACGTCGCCATGGAGCAGGCGTACCTCAAGTTCAACCTCAACCCCAAACAATATATCGTCGCCGGGCTGTTCACGCCGAGGATCGGCATAACCAATGAGAATCACCTTCCCGTCAATTTCAACGGGGTCGAAAGGCCGCAGGTGGAACAGCTGATCATCCCCACCACCTGGCGGGAGATCGGCGTCGGTTTCTACGGGACGGCCAAACGCTTCCCGCTCAACTATGATATCGCGCTGGTCAACGGCTTGAACAGCGCCAATTTTACGCACGGCTCGGGCATCGCCGGCGGCGAGGGTCAAGGCAGCAACGCCTCCGCCAACAACCTCGCCGTGACCGCCGCCCTGCAGTACAGCATTCCGCACTTCATGTTCCAGGTGAGCGGCTACGCCGGCGGAACGGTGGGGTTGAGCCCCCGGAAGGCCGACAGCATCGGTTTGTCCAGCGGCGCCTTTGGCACCCCCGCCTACCTGGGCGAGGCCGATGTCCAGTTCTACGACGGCGCCTGGACCGCGAAGGTGCTGGGCACCTATATCTCCTATCCCGACGCCGCCCGGTTGAACGAAGCCTATACCACCAACATCGGTACCGGTATGTACGGCGCCTATGCGGAGGTAGCGTATGACTGGCTGTATAAGCAACACCGCCAGCCGCAGTTCATCACCTTCGTCCGCGGAGAGTTGTTGGACCTGAATGCCTCGATACCTGCCAATGGCGTATACGACGGGACGCTTAAACAAACGCACGTGATCGCAGGGATCAGTTATCTGCCGATCCCCAACATCGTCATCAAAGCGGACGTCCGCCTGATGCACACAGGTCCCCAGAACCCCGCCTTGCTGGTCAACCCCGCGCCAAACGCGCTGCCCTATAAGCAAAACGACCAGTTCCTGAACCTCGGTATCGGTTATTCTTTTTGATATGGAACGCAGAGACTTTTTAAAAACATCCTGTCAGGTTTGCCTGCTCGGCGCGGCCGGGATGCTGATGCCTGCCTGGATGGGGTGCAGCCCCGCGAAATACAGTGTCTATAAGACGGCGGTAAACGAGGGCCGGGTGGAGGTGCCGGTATCGGTTTTTGCGCAATCGCCCACCCAGTTTGTCCGCCCGACCGGTTGGTATTATGATATCGCCGTAAGCAAACAACCCGACGGCAGCTACCAGGCGCTGCTCCTGCAGTGCACCCACCAGGAAAACCAGCTCAACGTCTCCGGGGACGGGTATTCGTGCAGCCTGCACGGAAGCCGGTTCGACAAGAACGGCCGGGTCCTCCATGGTCCCGCGGAGCAGCCGCTCCAACGGTACAGGACGAGCGTGGATAACAACAACGTCATCATACAGATTTCATAAAACCCCTATACATGAAAAAAATCCTAGTTGCCGCTACCGCCCTCCTTACCCTGGGCGCTTGTCATAAAGCCACGACCAGCCTGAACACCGAAAGCTTTGCGGATATCGAGACGGACGTTATCAACGACTTTGTCAACAAGACGGCGCTGCCGCAGTACGACAGTCTGGTGGCCGCCAATACGGCCCTGAACAACGACGCGCTTTCGCTGCAGGCGGGCGCCACTTCCACGAACCTGGCCCAGGCGCAGGCCGATTGGAAGCTGGTGCGCAAATACTGGGAACAATGTGAAGGATTCCTGATCGGCCCGGTCGAAGCCTACAGCTACGACCCCAACACCGATACCTGGCCGACCGACCACACCCAGCTCGATTCCCTCCTGGCCAGCAGCAACCCGCTGTCCGTATCGGACGTGGCCAGCCTCTCGCAAAACCTGAGGGGCTATCACCCGATCGAGTACCTGATTTTCCGTAACGGGGAGTCGGTAGCCCGGACACCGGGGAGCTTTACGGCTCGTGAACTGCAATACCTCGTCAGCCTGACCGCCGACGTGCTCGACAATAACGTCAAACCCTTGCTGAGCAGCTGGACGAGCGCCCCCGTGGCCTACGCACAGGCTATTTCGGGCGCGGGCAGCGCGTCCAACCAGGTGTATCCCACCAAGCTGTCGTTTTTCCTGGATGTAAGCGGCGACAACGGCATGGCCGGTATTTGTAACGAGGTGGGCGAACAAGACCCTGACGGGAAAATGTACGAGCCGTTTGTTACCCGGGACTCCACGATCACCGAGTCGCCCTATTCGGACAATTCGCTCACCGACTTCAAGAACAATATCATCGGCGCCCAGAACGTCTATATGGGCATCAACGGCGGGAAGGGTATCAAGGACCTGGTGGCCGCCAAGAACAAGGACCTCGACAACCAGATCCAGGCGCAGTTCACGGCGACGATCAACTCGTTTAACAACATCTACCCCGAACGGTACGAACAGGCGATCCTGGACAACCGCTCCCTGGTACAGGCCACGCTGAGCCAGCTCCAGACGCTGGAAAGCCTGCTGGATACCGACCTGGTGAATTTCTTAAAAAATAACGTAAAAGATTAATGCGAAAATATTTGGTCTTAGGTACCCTGGTCCTGGTGGTGGCGATCTGCAGCCGGTGCCACAAGGCGGAGGTATTCCCGGATTCGGGGTACGACCCCCGGCTGAGCGGTGGCGCGGCGACTATTTTTGACGAGACGTCGCACGCCTTTAGCGTGCCCATGGATGGCTTGAGCGCCAGGGACAGCTATGTACACAACGCGGGCGACGGCGTCTTCGGCCAAACCTTTGTCGCGCCTCCCGCCCCGCACTTCCAGGGGCTTGGGCCGATCTATAACAACAATTCCTGCGTCAATTGCCATAGCGGGGACGGAGAAGGATCGCCCATTACCGGGCTATCGGGTTCCGGTTTGCTGATGCGCATCAGCCTTCGCGGTATGGACGAGCACGGCGGCCCCCTGGCGGCGCCGGGATTTGGCTTGCAAATCCAGGACCAGTCGGTTTTTGGCGCGGCGCCGGAGGCCACGGTAAATATTTCGTATACCGCTCAGTCGGTGACCTACCCGGATGGATCGGTGGTCGACCTGCGCGTGCCGTCGTATACGCTGGACAACCCTTATATACCGCTTCCCGCGGACTACCTGTTGTCGCCCCGAATGGCGCCGCCCCTGGTCGGTATGAGCCTGCTGGAAAACATACCCGAGGCCACGATCCTTTCCTTTGTCGATGCCGGCGACGCGAACGGGGATGGTATCACCGGGAAGGCCAACTATGTGTACGATTCCTATACGGGCAAGATGGAGCTGGGGCGTTTTGGCGTCAAGGCCAACACGCCCACGGTGCTGATGCAGGTTGCGACGGCCTATCAACAGGACATGGGCATCACGTCTTATGTACAACCCATGGAAAGCGCGACGGGACAGGTCCAGATGGACGCCGTACACGGGGACTCATCCCCGGAGCTGGCGGACAGTCTGCTGAACTATGTCACTTATTATGTCCGCAGCCTGGGCGTGCCCGCCCGGCGGAACGTCACCGACCCGGACGTGGTGGCGGGTGAAGTGTTGTTCACCCAGATCAATTGCTCGGGCTGCCACCGGCCGACGGTATTTACAGGCGTAGACGAAACCTTCCCGCAAATATCCAACCAGCGCATCCATCCGTATACGGATATGCTCCTTCACGACATGGGGCCCGGTCTGGCGGACGCCCGCCCCGACTACCTGGCTTCCGGCACCGAATGGCGTACGACGCCGTTGTGGGGTATTGGGTTGTTGCCGTTGTCTAACGGGATTCCTTACTACCTGCACGACGGCCGGGCACGTACGCTGGAGGAGGCCATCCTTTGGCACGACGGGGAAGCGGCGAAGTCCAGGACTGCGTTTATGAACCTGACGTCGGCGCAGCGGGGGCTGCTGATCAAGTTTTTGGGTACGCTCTAGCTGTCGAGCCGTTCTTTTTCACGCGTAAGCGTCTGGCGCTCGCATCAGCATCTCGCGCTCGCTTTGGGTTTTGGCCAGCCCGAGGGCGGGGGCGCCGGACGCCTGGCGGGAAAATCTTTTTGAAGCCGGGCGGCAAAACAAAAAGGCCCCGGTTGGGGCCCTTTTTTCAGCGCATAGGTTAAGGTATAACTTGGATAACTGATAAGCTCGTTGGGCACGTGCCGTCGCGAGCCCGTTTCGCGCGTTTCGCGCGGGGCGTGTTGCCCGCCCGGGCCTTATTCCTGGACGTAGCCGGCGTCATTCACCATGACTTCCTTCGCCTGGTCGCCTTGTTTGAGGTCGACTTTGTAGAAAGGGTTTACGTTATTGTACTCCAGCTTCTGAACCGAAGCTATTTCCATGCCAGGGTATTTCGTTTGGATGGCGGTCTTGGCGCCGCCCGGGAGCTGGTCCGCGGTCATATCCGTACGGTTGCGGAGCCATCCGCCGGTGGAATCGAACTCGGCGTATTCCTTCTGGCCATTGACCATGGTGGTGGCGCAAAAGTTACCGGAAGGGGTCACCGACCAGGCCGCCGTGTCTCCGCTGAATTTGCTGTTGTAGCTGGTCAGCACAGCATCAGGCGGGGTTACGGTCTTGACGGTTACCGTCTTAGCCTTATGATGGTGTGTAGTCGTCTGAGCGGTAGCCACGGCCGTGCATCCAAGGAACGCCAGGGCTATCAGCATAGGGGTGTTTTTCATAATGTTTACCATTTTTAGGTGGAAAAAAACAGGTTCATCCCCTGCTAGGCCAAAACTATGCCAAGATACATAGCGGTTAATATTAATGTATGGGCAGAAATAATAATAGGACGGGGACTTTTTGTACCTTTGCCCATCTTTTTTGAGGATGGAATTTATGAGTGCCAAGTACAGGGAATACCAGCAACTGAACCTGCCTTCGATCGAAAAGGAAGTGCTGGAGAAATGGGCCGTGGAACGGACGTTTCAGCAAAGCGTGGATTTAAGGGAGGGCGCGCCGGCTTTTGTTTTTTACGAAGGTCCTCCTAGCGCCAATGGTATGCCTGGCATTCACCACGTGATTTCCCGTACGCTGAAGGACCTGGTTTGCCGTTTCCAGACCATGAAAGGGCACCAGGTCAAACGGAAGGCCGGCTGGGATACGCATGGGCTTCCCGTGGAGCTGGGCGTCGAAAAGATGCTGGGCATAACGAAGGACGACATCGGAAAAAAGATTTCCATAGCGGAGTATAATGCGATCTGTCGCAAAGAAGTCCTAAAGTATAAAGACAAGTGGGACGACCTCACCCGCAAAATGGGTTACTGGGTCGACCTGGATCATCCGTATATCACGTTTGAGAATAACTACATAGAAAGTCTCTGGTGGATATTGCAGCAGCTCTACAAGAAGGGGCTGCTCTACGAGAGCGTGAGCATACAACCATATTCGCCGGCCGCGGGCACGGGGTTGAGCTCCCACGAGCTGAACCAGCCGGGCACGTACAAGGACGTCAGGGATACGAGCTGCGTGGCGATGTTCGAAGCCGAAGACGGCGCCTTCCCCTCCGTGAGCGAGCCGGTGTATTTCATGGCCTGGACGACGACGCCCTGGACATTGCCGTCGAACCTGGGGCTTACGGTCGGTCCGAGGATCGATTATGTCCTGGTCAGGACGTTCAATCCGTATACGCACCTGCCGGTAAATGTCGTGCTGGCGAAGACGCTGCTGGACAAATTTTTCAAGCCCGAAGGCTTCGACGGTGACTTTGACGCCTATGGCCCCGAAGTAAAGGTGTTGCCCTGGCGGATCGTCGCTGAATTCAAGGGAAGCGCCCTCGAAAACCTGCGGTACAAGCAGCTGCTGCCGTATCCGGCGAATACGCCGGAGCGTGCTGGAGGCGATCCTTTCCGGGTGCTGCTGGGTGACTTTGTAACGACCGAAGATGGTACGGGTATCGTACATACCGCGCCGGCCTTTGGCGCGGACGACTATAAGGTCGGCAAAAAATACGGCATCGGCATACTGACGCTGGTCGACAAAGAAGGGAAGTTCGTGGATGGCCTGGGTGAATTCAGTAACCGGTATGTGAAAAATTACCGGGACGATCCCCAATATACCGACGTCAATGTGGACATCTGCGTAAAGCTGAAGAAGGAGAACCGGGCATTCAGGATCGAAAAATACGAGCACAGCTATCCGCACTGCTGGCGAACCGATAAACCGATCCTTTATTATCCGTTGGATGCATGGTTTATCAAAACGACCGCTTTGAAGGATCGGATGGTCGGGTTGAATAAAACGATCAATTGGAAACCCAAGTCGACCGGTGAGGGACGTTTTGGAAACTGGCTGGAAAACATGGTTGACTGGAACCTGAGCCGGGACCGCTTTTGGGGAACGCCGCTGCCGATCTGGCGTACGGAGGACTTCGACGCGGAAGCGGGAACGGGTGAAGAGTTTTGCGTTGGAAGCGTGGCGGAGCTGCGTACGCATGTTGGCGAAGCGCTGACGGCCGGGCTGATGAAGCCGGTGGCGGGCGAGACGACCGAACAGGCGATCGAGCGGCTGACGGGCGACCTGCACAAACCCTACGTGGACGAACTCGTGCTGAAGGGGCCCAAGACGGGAAAGCCGATGAAGCGGGTGCACGACCTGGTCGACGTCTGGTTCGATTCGGGCGCTATGCCGTATGCGCAATGGCATTTCCCCTTTGAGAACAAAGAGGTATTCCGGCAGAACTACCCGGCAGATTTTATAGCGGAAGGGGTGGATCAGACCCGGGGGTGGTTTTATACCCTACACGCCATCGCGGCCCTTATAAAGGAATCCATCGAGGAAGAGCTGGACGAGGAAGTACAGGGACTGGCATACAAGGCGGTCGTATCCAACGGCCTGGTCCTGGATAAGGATGGCAACAAGATGAGCAAGCGGGTGGGTAACGTGGTCGATCCGTTCGACACCATCGGCCGTTTCGGTGCGGATGCGACACGTTGGTACCTGATCACCAACGCGTCTCCCTGGGAAAGCCTGAAATTCGATGTGGAAGGGATCAGGGAGGTGCAGCGGAAGTTTTTTGGTACCTTATACAACACCTACCAATTCTTTGCACTATACGCCAACGTGGACGGCTTTGCCTTCAAGGAGGCTTATATACCACCGAAGGACCGGCCGGAGATCGACCGGTGGATCATCTCGGCCCTCCAGACCCTGATCGGGACGGTGGACAAGTATCTGCGGGAGTATGAGCCCACACAAGCGGGCCGCGCCATTGAAGATTTTGTCGACGGGCAGCTCAGCAACTGGTATGTCCGGCTGTGCCGCCGGCGGTTCTGGAAGGGGGAATACGAGCACGACAAGCTGTGCGCCTACCAGACCTTATATGAATGTCTGGAGACGGTCCTGTTGTTGATGGCGCCAATCGCGCCCTTTTTCAGCGAGGCCATGTTCGGCAACTTGAATTCTGTAACCGGCAGGTTATCAAGGAACTCTATCCATCACGCGGATTTCCCAAAACCCAAACCGGCCTACCAGGATACTTCCCTGGAAGAACGTATGCAACTGGCGCAGGACATCTCCTCCCTGGTGTTGTCCCTTCGTAAACGGGTGAATATCAAGGTGCGACAACCATTGCAGCGCATCCTGATCCCTGTCCTAAACCCAGATATGCGGTCGCAGGTCGAAATGGTGGGGGATTTGATCCGTTCTGAGGTAAATGTTAAAGAAATTCAATTCTTAACTGATACAGAAGGTTTTATTAAGAAAAAAATAAAACCTAACTTTAAAGCCTTAGGTAACCGTCTGGGGGCGAAAATGAAGTCCGCGGCGGTGGCCATAGGAGCCTTGGGCCAGGACGACATCGCCAGACTGGAAAGAGAAAAGAAAATCCCCCTTATCCTTGAAAATCAAACCCTTGAGTTAAACCTTGAGGACGTAGAGATCAGCAGCGAAGACATCCCGGGATGGACGGTGGCCAGCAAAGGAAGCCTCACCGTGGCCCTGGACGTCACCGTGACGCCGGAGCTCGCCTACGAGGGAAACGCCAGGGAGCTGGTAAACCGAATTCAAAAGATCCGTAAAGACAGCGGTTTTGATCTCACGGATAGGGTGGAGGTAAAAGTCGCTGCTTCGGAAGCACTTGCGCCTTCCGTGGCCCATTTTGCAAATTACATCTGTGCGGAAATTCTGGCAGATAGTTTGGAAATTGTGCCAGATATTCAGGATGGCATCGAAATTGAAGTAAACGACATTTCTTTAAAAGTAATCGTTACCAAAAAAGGAGCGTAGCATGGCAACTGTAAAAAAAGCGGCCGCCAAGTCTGCAAAGAAAGCACCCCAACCCACAAAAAAAGCCCCGGTCAAAAAGGCCGCGGAAAAGCCTGTTGCCAGATCTGCGAAAAAGGCTGCTCCCGCAAAGGTCGCCCCTAAGAAGGTGGCCCCGAAGAAGGCCGCTCCGGTAAAAGGAAAGAGCGCCCCGGCGGCGAAGGCCCCGGCCAAAGTCGCTCCCAAGCCTCCTGCAAAAACGGCCAAGCCGGTTTCCAAGGCGACGCCAGGGAAGGTGACGAGCCCAATCAAGGGAGGAGTGGCCAAAGGCGCCGCGCCCGTAAAAAAAGCGCCGGTACCCCCAGCCAAACCCGTCGCCGTCAAGGCGGCGCCCGCCAAGGGCGCCCCGGTGAAGGCCCCCTCCAAAGCGGCGCCGGCTCCCGTAGCCGCGGTAAAAACCGTCGCCAAGGCGCCCATCCCCGCGCCCAAGGCCGCCTCGGATATCAAGCCCTCCACCGTGGGGGTCAAGTCAGTCGAGCCGGCCAAGCCTACGGCCATCGCCCGACCGCTTCCCAAACCGGAGACCAAGCTCGTAGAGTTGAAACCCATTAAGACGTCGGTAGCCACGACCGTCAAATACGAACCCGATTTTACAAAATCTGTCCTGGACGATCCGGGTCAAACCATTCTTAACGCACCGACGATGAGATATAGCGACGCTGAACTGGCAGAGTTCAAAGACCTGATCATGCGCAAGCTGGAAGCTGCCAAGAAGGAGCTTACGTACCTGCAGGGACTTATTACCCGCAAAGATGAAATGGGCGGGGATGAGAGTGAAAACCGTTACATGACCATGGAAGATGGGTCAATCAGTATGGAACGCGAGCAGCTGAGCCAAATGGCCAGCCGTCAGATAACGTTCATCGACCACCTCGAGAAGGCGTTGATGCGTATCGAAAACAAAACCTACGGGATCTGCCGCGTCACCGGGAAGCTGATCGACAAGGCGCGTCTGCGGGCTGTGCCCCACGCCACACTGAGCATCGAAGCCAAGATGGGCCTGGTCAAGAAATCGGAGAACCAGAACGTACAGTAGGCAGGATTGCCTGTAGGGTAATCCTGCACCAAATCAATAAGGGCGCTACGGCTTTGAGGTCATAGCGCTGGACGATGTTTTGCCGTATGTCCCAGGGAACGGCGTCGGATACCGACAATGTCACTCCTATAAATGCGGCTATCAGCAGCAACAGGTCCAGCTTTTTGGGGGTAATGCTCCCGAAATACCAGAGCCCGATACCACTCATGGCAATCACGAAGGTCGGAGATTCCGCCTTGTGGTTGAATATTACGATCCAGATCAACAACGAAGACAGCATGAGGAGCCGCCAGGCGTATTCCTTATAGCGCTGTATGCTCACCGCAAAGGGCAGCAGGAAAACAACCAGCCCGACGAGGGTGACGGCATTTGCGTGGGGCGCCGCGTGGAACCAGTTCTCCAGGATCCCTTCCACGGATACCCCCACCGAGGCGGAGCGATCCTCCATGAGCAGGCGGTACCAGCTTTGGTATAAAAAGCCCAGTTGGTGTATGTCCACGACCAGCAAGGGAAGTATCGCCAGCAACGCCGTCCATGCCAGCGAGTATATGGCCAGCCGCACTTTGCCCGGGTAGAACAGGTACAAAATGAAGGCGAGTCCTCCGTATATTTTTATATAGACCGATAGGACTATGCACATCGCGCTCAGGAAATATTTCGAGCGTTCCGCAAGCGCCAGGGCCAGGATGATGAGCCCCGCCATCAGCGCGTTGCTTTGGTCGTTCTGCAGGGACAGCAGCATTTCCGGGGCGCAAAAAAGCAGGATCAGGGCTTTTTTCTGATCGCTGAGCGGGGGAACGAGGCGCGTCGCGGCGTTGCCGCCAGAACCGGTGATTTCGCCAACGGCGCGACCTTCGGAGGGCAGCAGCGCCACGCCCAGGAAAAGCACCAGTGCATTCAACAGCAGCCAGGTGGGCAGGCCCAGCCAGTCGGGGAGCACCGACATGAAGGAAAAAAGCAGGGCGAAGGTGGGGCTGTATTTGTAAAGGTCCCAGTGATCGGACGGGAAATAGCGATAGAGGTCCTGGCCGTGGAGGAGGTGGAAAAAGGACTCTTTGAAAATGACATAGTTGTTATAGTCCTTGTATGCCATACCGCCATGGACAAAGGTCTTGACGGGTGCGAAAAGACCCTGGGCAGTGGCGAGCAAGGCGAGCAGGACGTATACGCAAAAGACAATCCAAAGACTTTGGTTCTTCCAAATCTTACCAAGGTTCATGCGGTTGTGTTTGAGCCCCTCATGGCGACGCCCATGTGCGCGGCGGCGGTGGCGGCTAAAGTTACTTCACTTCCTGCATCTCGACAAGCCGATGATAAAGACCGCCGGCCGCCATGAGCTGATCGTGCGTACCGCGCTCGGCGATACGGCCTTTCTGGAGGACGATGATCTCGTCGGCGTGGCGTATGGTGGACAACCGGTGGGCGATCACGAGGCTGGTCCGGTCCTTCATCAGCTTGTAGATCGCGTCCTGGACGAGTCGCTCGCTTTCCGTGTCCAGGGATGAGGTGGCTTCGTCGAGGATGAGGATGGGCGGGTTTTTGAGCACGGCCCTGGCGATGGTAAGACGCTGTCTTTCGCCCCCGCTGAGCTTGGAGCCCCGGTCCCCGATATTGGTGTCGTAGCCGGATTCCTTGTGGCGGATAAAGCTGTCGGCGTTGGCGACCCTGGCCGCCTCGACAATGGACTGCGGGCTGGCGTCGGGATGACCCAGCGCGATGTTGTGGGCGATCGTGTCGTTAAAGAGGATCGGCTCCTGGGTGACGATGCTGATCTGCTCCCGCAGGGAATGCAGACCGAGCTCCTTGATATCGACGCCGTCGATCAGCAGCTGCCCGCCGGTAACGTCGTGGAACCGGGGCACGAGGTCGGCCAGTGTCGATTTTCCGGCGCCGGAGGAGCCGACGAGGGCAACGGTTTTGCCCTTGGATATGGTCAGGTCGATGTTGTCAAGGATCAGATGGTCGCCATAGGAGAAGGAAACATTTTTGAACTCGATAGCGTGACGGAAGGCTTCGAGCGGACGGGCGCCGGGTTGTTCCCGGACGGTTACGTCGGCGTTGAGCACTTCTTCGATGCGTGCGATGGCGGCGCTGCCTTTCTGGATGTTATACCAGGACGTGGACAGCGATTTGGCCGGGTTGATGATCTGGGAAAAAAGACCGAGATAGGCGATAAAGGCCTCGGGCGCCAGGGCATAGGTGCTGTTGGTCGTGATCAGGTAGCCGCCGAAGATCAGCACCCCGCAGACTACAATGATACCCATGACCTCCGAAAGGGGGGAAGCGAGGTCCCGGCGGCGGTTCATCTGGTTTTTAACCCGGAAGAGGTCGTGGTTAAGGCCAAAAAAACGATCCCTCAGGATGCTTTCGACGTTGAAAGCCTTTATGACGCGCAGGCCGGAAAGGGTTTCCTCCAGTACCGACAGGGATTCACTGGCCTTGATCGCGGCCCGGTTGCTTTGTTTGCGCAGGGAGCGGCTGATCCGGCCGATGATAAAGCCGGTGAGCGGCAGGAAAACGAGCAGGAATATCGAAAGAGCGGGGCTCAATAAAAACAGGGCGACGAGCATGATGAGGATGTTCACCGGGTCCTTGATCAGTCCGTCCATCGTACCGAGGACGCTGGTTTCCACCTCATAGGTGTCGTTTGTCATCCGGCTGATCACGTCCCCCTTGCGTTGCTCGGTGAAATAACCGATGGGCAGCACCAGTATCTTGGCATACATGTCGTCCCTCAGGCGCGTCACCAGGCTGTTGCGCATGGGCGCCAGCAGATAGTAGGTCAGGTACAGGAAGAAGTTCTTCAGCGTTATGGCCACCAGGATGATGGCGCACAGGATGACCAGTGCGTACATCATGCTATGTGATACGATGATCCGGGAGAGATAGTATTTGAACGTGTCGACGAGGTTATTGGAATTGAATAGCGAGCCCTTCGGCAGGGAGAGGACGAGCTCCTTGGGGTGAAAAAGAAGGTTCATGAAGGGGATCAGCATCGCGATGGACACCACGGAAAAGGCCACGGACAGGAGGGTAAATACGATGTACAAGCCGATGCTGAGTTTCAAGTCGCTCAAATACTTGAATAACCGGGCGTAATTCTTCATCTAAGGAGTTACTTTTACAGCCAACAAAGGTAAGACTATGCAGGAAGGAAAGCGACAAAAACAAGTAGCGGGGCTGCTCGCCGAAGAGCTTAGCCCGATATTCCAGCGGCTTGGCCTGAATATGATCGACGGAGGCATGGTATCCATATCCGGCGTCAAGGTGACCCCCGACCTGCTCGAGGCCCGGGTTTATCTTAGTTTTTTCCAGGTCCAGCAACCCGCGCTGGCGCTGAAAACCATAGAGGAAAGGGCCTGGGAGATCAAGAAGGAGCTAACCGCGAAGGTCAAGCACCAGCTGAGGCGGATGCCGGAATTGAAGTTTTTCCTGGATGACACGCTGGAGCACGTCTTCCATATGGAAGAATTGTTCAAGAAGATCAACGAGGACAAGGATAAACCTAAAAGCTGAGGAGCGCGTGCACTGGTTATTCAGCTGGCGGTATTTCAAGGCAAAAAAGTCGACCAATGCGATCAACATCATCGCCTGGATCAGCACCCTCGCGATTGCAGTGGGGGCAGCGGCATTGGTATTGATACTCAGCGTTTTTAACGGGTTTGAAAACCTGGTAAAGACGCTCTATTCCTCGTTTTATACGGACCTGAAGGTAATCCCCGCCAGCGGGAAGGTGCTGGTCCTGACGCCCGAAATGCTGGCAAAGATCCGGGGAACCACGGGGGTGGCGGATATGTCCTGTATCGCCGAAGAAAAGGCCATCCTCCAGAACGCCGACTACCAGACCACCCAGGTCTTCCTGATGGGGGTGGACAAGGGTTTTGCGGGCATAACCGGAGTCAGGGACCACATCGTCCGGGGACACTTCGACCTGGGTACCGCAGACACCCCCTACCTGGTCATGGGCTCCGGGGTCGAAGCCGCGCTGGGGTTACTGTCCGACCGTACGGTCTACCCCGTGACCGCCTATCTTCCCCGCAGGGGCGTCGTTTCCGATGCCGCCGACCCGCTCCAGTCCATCAGCGAAGGCAATATCACACCCGTCGGTACATTTGCGATCCAACAGGATTTCGACGACAAATACGTCATTACCAATATCGGCCTGGTTAAATCCCTCCTCGGGTTGAAACCCGACGAATACTCGTCCCTGGAGCTCAAGGCTTCCAATCCCGATGGGTTGGTGGCGCTCCAGCAACGGCTGCAGTCTTTACTGGGGCAAGACGCGATCGTTCAAACCCGCTATGAGCAAAACCAGGGTCTTTATCGCGTGATGCGGATCGAAAAGTGGGTCATTTTCGCGGTGTTGATCCTGATCTTATCCGTCGCCGCCTTCAATATGGTCGGGGCCTTGACGATGCTCGTCCTTGAGAAGCAAAAGGACATCCAGGTCCTGAAAGCCCTTGGGGCCTCCGATATGTTCGTACAACGGATTTTCCTTGGCGAGGGCATGGTCCTGGCGGGTCTCGGGACTTTTTTCGGGGTGGGCTTCGCCCTGCTGCTCTGCTGGGCGCAGATGCGCTGGAAGCTTATCCCGCTTTCCGGCGGGTCGTTCGTCATCGACTATTATCCCGTAAAGGTCCTGGCCTCCGATATCCTGATCGTCATGGGCTCGATCTTTATCGTAGCCTCCCTGGCCTCCTGGTACCCCGCCCGCAAGGCCGCCCAGGAGCGCATCGATTTGCGCAGCTAACGTACATTTCGCTTCCGCTATTGCTTCCGCTATCGCTCCTCCGCATCTGCGACCGCGTCTAGGCGTTCGCGAATGGAAGAGGCCTGCCGTGCCCCTTTTTCTCTGTTTTGCTGAGATTCTCAGCAAAACAGAGAAAA